>JBCBHD010000285.1:0-4059 GCA_038526115.1 Pseudomonadota bacterium
CTCTGACCCGCAAACAACATCAATCTTCGGCTGCGATAGTTACCTTTAACCCGTCCAATTCCGCGGTGAGCGGGATCTGGCACGAAAGACGCGATGTTTCGGTGCGGTGATCAGAGCTTTCAAGCAGGTCATCTTCGTCTTCGCTCACAGGCGGAAGCTTGTCAGTCGCGCCGCCGTCAATGTGAATGTGGCAGGTGGCGCATGAGCAGCAGCCGCCGCACAGAGCGAGCAATTCGTCAAAGCCATTGTCGCGAATGGCTTCCATTACCGTCAGGCCATCTTCGACTTCAATTTCACTCGTTTCGCCTTCGCGATTGGTGACGACCAGCTTTGGCATGGGTTTGTGTTCCTTTTGGATGATTGAGCGCAAGAACGTGCACTATGAATAGACGCGGGCGCTGCTAGGACGTTCCAAACAGCCTGACAAGGTTTGGGTCAGCTAACAGATTTGCCAAGAGGACAAGACGTGGGGCTTACAGCGCAGCAGATCAAGGACGGGCTGGACGCTGTTGCGAGCAATGACCCGACAGTCGCAGTCGAGCTAGAACGGATCGGCTATCCAGAACCGCGCTTGCGAGATCGGGGCTACAAGACTTTGCTGCGCACCATCGTGGGCCAGCAGGTTTCCGTCGCTGCAGCAGCATCGATGTGGAACAAGCTGGAAGCAGAGTTAGGAGAAGAATTCACCCCAGGCTGCTTGCTGAAGCGCGATTTCGACACACTGCGTGCCTGCGGCCTGTCGCGCCAAAAACAGGGCTATGCCCGCTCGCTATGCGAATTAGTTGATGCAGGCGAACTCGATTTCAACGCCCTCCCAGATGACGATGAAGACGCGATCGAAGAACTCACCCGGATCAAGGGCATCGGGCGCTGGTCAGCAGAGATTTATCTGCTGTTCGCTGAAGGTCGAGCGGATATGTGGCCTGCGGGCGACCTTGCAGTGCAGGAAGGCGTGAAGCGACTGCTCGATCTGGATGAACGCCCGAAAGAAAAGGAACTGCGCGAAATCGGTGAGCGCTGGAGACCGAACCGAGGTCCAGTTGCGATCTTTACTTGGCATTATTACGCGAACCCGGCGCTTTAGCCTTCCAAAACGGCGCAACGCACATACATGAAGCCCCATAACATAGATTGGGAGCCTCCATGAACCAGCCGACTGACAGCCATCCCCTCATCCCGCGCGACGCCTTGTTCGGTAACCCAACCCGATCGCAGGGAAAGATCAGCCCAGATGGCAAGTGGCTCAGTTGGCTCGCGCCCGACAATGGCGTCATGAACATCTGGTTGGCGCCTCGCGATGATCAGTCCGCTGCCAAGGTCATCACTCAGTCCAAGGATCGTCCGATCCCGCAATATATGTGGACGCTGGATGCGAGCGCGATCCTTTACGTTCAGGACAAGGGTGGTGACGAGAATTATCTGCTCTACAAGATCGACATAGCCACGCTCGAAGAGAGTACGCTCACCCCTTTCGAAGATACGCGCATCGACATTGTCGGCAGCTCGCAATCGATCAAGGACACCATCCTTATCGGGCTCAACAATCGCGACCCGCAATTCCACGATGTGCACCGGCTCAACCTGCATACGGGCGGTCTGGAGCTTGTGTACGAGAACAACAGTTTCGCCAGCTTCATGGCTGATGACACCCTGACCTTGCGCATGGCGTTCAGGCAAAACGATGCAGGCGGCACGGATTACTTCCGCGTTATCGACAATGTGGTGGAAGATGAGCCTTTCGAAAGCACCGCGATGGAAGATTCGCTGACCACCAATCCCGCTGGATACACGCGGGATGGATCGCTGCTGTATTGGCTCGACAGCAGGGGGCGCAACACCGCGGCGCTTTATGAGCAAGACACCGCGACCGGCGAACGCACACTGATCGCAGAAGATGAAAAGGCTGACCTTGGCGGCACAATCCGCGATCCCAAGACCGGAGTGGTTGAAGCCTATTCCGTCAATTACCTGAAGAACGAATGGACCGCGATTGATCCGGAGCTGAAGGCCTCTCTCGATTGGCTGGGAGAACGTTTGGAAGGCCAATACGGGATTTCCTCGCGGACCGAGGATGACAGCGTCTGGATCGTGTGGAACGATCCGCTGACTGCACCAACCGCGACCTATATTCACGACCGGAAGGCGGAAACACTGGTTCCGTTCTACACCACCCGGCCAGAGCTGGAGGGTGCGCCGCTGCAACCGATGCATCCGGTTGAAATCGCCAGCCGAGATGGACTGACGCTGCCTTCGTACCTTACACTGCCTGCCGGCAGCGATCCGGAGGCCACCGGGCGCCCGACAGAACCTATGCCGATGGTTCTGATGGTTCATGGCGGGCCGTGGGCGCGCGATGATTACGGCTTTAGCTCGATCCACCAGATGCTCGCCAATCGCGGCTATGCTGTGCTGTCAGTCAATTTCCGTGGATCGACTGGATTTGGGAAGAATTTCCTCAACGCAGCCAACAAGCAATGGGGGCTCGCGATGCATGACGATCTGATCGACGCAGTCGATTGGGCCATCGCCGAAGGCATCGCCGACAAAGACAAGATCGCCATCATGGGCGGTTCTTATGGAGGCTATGCCACGCTCGCGGGGCTAACTTTCACACCTGACGTATTCGCTTGCGGCGTCGATATTGTGGGTCCGTCCAATCTCGAAACACTCCTCGGCACAATCCCGCCTTACTGGGCGCCGATGGTGAAGATTTTCCACGAGCGGATGGGCAATCCTGACACCGAAGAAGGGCTCGCGCTACTCAAGGCAGCAAGCCCGCTACACAAAGCCGATCAGATCAAAAAACCTCTGCTGATCGCGCAAGGTGCCAACGATCCGCGGGTCAAGCAGGCTGAAAGCGATCAAATCGTTGGAGCGATGAGCAAAGCCGGCATCCCGGTCACCTATGTTCTTTACCCCGATGAAGGCCATGGCTTTGCCAAACCATCGAACAACATCGCCTTTTTCGCGATTGCCGAAAACTTTCTCGCGGAGTGTCTTGGCGGCAGAGCGGAACCGCTTGGAAAAGTGCTGGAGCCCTCAACCGCCGAAATTGTCGAAGGTGCAGCTCATGTCAAAGGCCTGGAAGCCGCTTTGAGTGGCTGACAAGCGCCGCGCACCTCTCTAGACGAGTTTCAAATTGCAATTCGGGAGAGGGTTTCGATGAGCGCAAACGACACGCGCCGGAGCATATTCATTACAGGCGGGGCGTCAGGCATCGGCCGGGCTGTGGCTCGCCATTTCGGCGACCGCGGTTGGTTTGTCGGCATAGCCGACGTCAACGAACAGGGAATGGAAGATACGCTCGGCCTGATTGCGGGCGGGTTCAAGTACATGCACAAGCTCGATGTGCGCGATCGCGCAGCGTGGGACACAGCTTTGGAATCCTTCGCTGTCGCAGCCGGCGGCCGGATCGATGTGATGGTCAACAATGCCGGAATTGGCACTGGCGGCCCCTTACATGAACTTGAGACCGAAGAAATTGACCGCTGCCTCGACATCAACATTCGCGGCGTACTGTACGGGGCTCAGGCGGTTTACCCGTATCTTCGTGATAGCGCTCCAGATTCCTGCCTGGTCAACATAGCGAGCGCCGCCGGGATCACCGGCGGCAGCGGCATGAGCGTTTACAGCGCGAGCAAGTTTGCAGTGCGCGGGATCGCGGAAAGCCTTGATGCGGAATGGGCAGCCGAAGGGATCAAGAGCTGTTCCATCTGCCCTAGCTTTATCGAAACGCCCCTGCTCGATGGAACCGGCAATCGCCGATCAAATGAGGCCGTGCGCGACCGCGTGGTAGCCGCCGGGCTTGAAATCACTCCGGTTGAAGAAGTCGCGCAAACTGTGTGGGACGCTGTGCACGGAGACGAGTTGCATTATCTGGTTGGCAAGACCGCCAAGCAATTAAACTTCGCCAAACGCTGGATGCCAGGCCGTGTGCGCAAGCAGAACCGTGCAGGAGCCGCGCTGTTGGGGAAGTAAGAGACTCCGGTTCTCGCATCCCAGCGGGTGCGCGCGACTATACGAGCGAATCAATCGCCCACGCCATCTTCGAGTCGCGAA
>JBCBHD010000286.1:0-4048 GCA_038526115.1 Pseudomonadota bacterium
TCGGCACGATGCGGGACACTCTCAGAGTGTTGATCGCTTCGGACAGTTGCGGAAACGCCGCGTCGATCACTTGTTGTGCCGCACCGATCCCGACCTGCGCGAACAGGCTGACCATCAACAGCACCACAGCGCCCAGGATCAGACCGGCCGAAAACAGCCGGTATTTCCAAAAGGCATGCCGCGGCGTGGTGCCATAGGCGCGGCGCAGGATATCGCGGATTGTTTCGATCAGGCTCGATACGGTCCAAAGACCCACACCGGCGCCCAGCCACAACAGCCAGCCAGACCGAGCTCCTGCCGAATCTTCTGCCACCGGGCGAATCACATCGGAAACAGTGGGCGGCGTTGCCATCAGCACAGTTTCAATCAGCGCCGCGGATTGCTCTCGCCCGCCGATCAGCTCAAATAAAGCCGCACCGAGGATAAAGAACGGGAAAATCGCCAGCATCGAAAGATAGGCGAGGTTCCCGGCGTGGATGAAGCCATCGTTGTAGGACCCAACGGCAGTACGTCGGATCACTTCAAAAACTCGGGTGCCGGGGCCGACTGCCGCACTTACTTTCTGTTGCCATCCAAGCGCTTCGGGTTCTGGGCGTTTTAGATGCTGCGCCAGGAACGAATGCCTGCGCCGCGCTTCGGGTGAAAGCGAGCGAATTTCTCGCGGGTCTTGCGGGCGATAATCCGATGGAACCCCCATCAGCAATCAGCCCTAAAGGCCGAATTTCTCGCGTGGCCTTGCCGGATCAACCCAATCCCCCAGCTGATCTTGCAGCTTTTCGAGATCTTCCGGCAGCTGGATTTCGAGAGTGACCAGTTGATCGCCCCGTGCGCCTGATTTGCTTCCGGGCTTGGTCCAGCCTTTGCCGCCAAGCTTCATCACGGTGCCGCCACTCGTTCCCGGCTTGATCGTCAGCATCACAGGTCCATCAACTGTTGGGCATTTGACCTTTGCGCCTCGGATCGCCTCGTTGAGCGTAATTGGCAGATCCATGCGGATATTGTCGCCATCGCGATAGAAGAACGGGTGTGCGCCGATTTCTATGATCACGATCCCGTCACCATTGCCGCCCGGACCGGCATGGCCTTTGCCTCGCAAGCGCATCTGGGTGCCGTCGGTCACGCCCACAGGCAGTTTCAGATTGATCGCTTTGCCATCGGCCAGAGTGATACGCTGATCGCGACCGGCGGCGGCATCCACGAATGGCACGGCTAGCCGGTACTGGATGTCCGCGCCCTTCTTCTTCGGCGGCGGAGGCGGTGAAGAGCGCTGGCCAAAACCGCGCCGCGCCCCGTTACCGGCCTGCGAACGCCCCCGACCTCCGCCGAACAAACCTTCGAACAGGTCGCCCAGATCCATGTCATCCGGGTTGATCCCGCCAAAATCCTGCTGGCTATAACCGCGCGGGCCGCCGCCTGCATAGGAGCCGCGACCTCCCATTCCGCCCATGCCTGCAAAAGGGTTCAGCGGGTTGCCGTCGGCATCTATCTCGCCGCGATCGAATTGCGCTCGCTTGTCCTTGTCCGACAGCAGATCATAGGCCTTGGTCGCGTCGGAGAATTTCTCGGCAGCTTTGGGATTGTCTTTATTGCGGTCTGGATGCAGCTCCTTGGCGAGCTTGCGATACGCGCTCTTGATCTCCTTTTCGGAGGCGGTGCGTTTTACGCCAAGGGTGCCATACGGGTCTGCCATGGTGTTTTAGCTAGGTGAGACGGTGCCGAGGTGCAAGCGTCGAGCGCAAAGAGCGAACAACTCGTCGCTTTGATTCGCTTGCTCGATGACCTTTCCTACGCAGTGCCAAGCGCCTAATCCGCTGGTATGTGCATCCCCAAACCCCATATCTCGCGTATGATTATGAGCGCAAAGTTGCGCTCAAGCTTTTTGTCTCTCTGGACTGTGTAACATGCGGTCCATGTCTCGGATAAGGTCCTGAAAGTAATGCGAACTCCGGAAAGCCTCGATGACGCGCAACTGGCCGACAGCCAGATCCCGACCGGTGCTGATCCCTATGCGTTGTTCGATAATTGGTTTGCGTTGGCACAGGAAAGCGAACCGAATGACGCCAACGCCATGGCTTTGGCCACGGCCACGCCCGATGCCGCGCCTTCAGTGCGAATGGTGCTTTTGAAAGGGCATGGACCAGAAGAAAGCGACAAGGGCGGGTTCACCTTCTTCACCAACGCCCAAAGCCGCAAAGGGGGCGAAATCCGGGCCAATATGCAGGCCGCACTGCTGTTTCACTGGAAAAGCCAGCGTCGCCAGATTCGCATCACCGGCCCGCTAATGGAGGTTTCGCCAGAGCGCGCCGATGCCTATTTCCAATCCCGCCCTTACAAGAGCCAGGTCGGTTCGGCAGCCAGCGATCAATCGCGGGAATTGCCTCAGCGGCAGGACTATCTTGATCGTGTGAAAGCGCTTTGGGCCGAGCATCAGGAAGCGGGTGAAGTTCCGCGCCCGTCGCATTGGACCGGCTTCACGCTTTTGCCGAACGCAATCGAGTTCTGGATGGATCGTGACAATCGCTTGCATGATCGTCGGCTGTTCAAGCGCAATGGCGAAGGTTGGACCGACTCGTTGTTGTACCCGTGACTTGGCTCTATCCGTGACTGAGCTCTATACGTGAAGGATGCGGCGTCTCTGACGCGCAGCGCGGCTTATGCGTCGATTGCGACGGCGCTGTTCCTGGCCGCGCTCAAGCTATGGGCGACTGCACGAACCGGCTCGACCGCGATGCTGGGGAGCCTTGCCGATACGGCGCTCGATCTGGTGGCTTCAATCGCCACGTTGATTGGCGTTACCATCGCCGCGCAGCCGCCTGACCAGAAGCACCGCTTTGGGCACGGTAAGGCAGAAGCGCTGGCGGCGATGTTTCAAGTGATCCTGATTGCCTTGTCGGCTGCAGGGATCGGATTCAGGGCGATCGTCGCCCTGGTCGAAGGTCAGCGCACCTCAGCCGCGGAAGAGGGGATTGCCGTCTCTGTCATCGCGATGTTGGCAACTCTCGGCCTGATCGCATGGCAGCGCCATGTGCTGAGCAAGACCGGCTCGGTCGCGATCCGTGCTGACAATGTCCACTACCAATCCGATCTGTTGCTTAATGCTGCGGTGATCGCCGCTTTGGTGGTTGATCAATATATCGGCATTGGCGGGGCTGATCCCTTGTTCGGGCTGGCGATTGCGGCGTGGTTGCTGTGGGGCGCTTGGGGAACGGCGCGTGAAGCTGTCGATCTGCTGATGGATCGCGAATGGCCGGAGGAAAAGCGCACACGCCTTGTTGAACTGGCAGCCAAACATCCGGAACTTGAGAGCCTTCATGATCTCCGCACGCGCAGCACAGGCAATCGGGATTTCGTTCAGTTTCACGTCGATCTGCCTGGAAACATGACAGTGGAACAGTCGCACGAGATCATTGAGCGGGTTGAGCGCGATCTGGTCAGCCATTTCCCCGATATGGAGCTGCTCATACACATCGATCCTGAAGGACATATCGATGAGCCGGGCAATCCGCTGGCTGAAGCGGATGAGTTTGACCGGTTGGAGAAGGAATGATGGCGACGATACCTTACTGGCACGTCGATGCTTTCAGTGCGGAACCGTTCGGTGGCAATCAGGCAGCGGTGATGATCCTGGACACGTGGCTGGCGGATGAAACGCTGCTCGCGATTGCAAATGAGAACATGTTTGCCGCCACTGCATTTGCGGTGCGGGATGCAGGCGGAGCGGCAGACTGGGAGCTGCGCTGGTTCACGCCGGTGGGCGAGATCGCGATGTGTGGTCATGCGACGCTCGCCGCGGGACATGCGCTGCTGTCGCGCGATGGGGGAGAGCAGGTGGCGTTTCGCACGCGTCAGGCGGGCATTGTCGAAGTGCGCGGCACAGGTGAGGGATACGCGATCGATTTGCCTGCAATCACGACGGAAGCGCGGGATTACCCTGAAGCGGTGGCATTGCTCGGAGCAGAGCCACTGACCGTTCTACGCAATGACACCCGTCACAACATCTTCGTGTTCGAGGATGAGGCGGTAGTTCGCGCTCTCAATCCTGACTTCC
>JBCBHD010000287.1:0-4017 GCA_038526115.1 Pseudomonadota bacterium
CAGTCCCGCGGGCTCCAGTTGGTAGACCAGCTGGCAACCAGACGACGCGAAGTTGCATCGCCATCAACGATCAGAGCGGTCCGTCCAGCGCCTCCAGCTTCGCCGGCTACCGCACCAGTGATGCGATCGCTGCGATATTCAAGCTTACCGAGCATGGCGACTTCGGATGTGTCCGGGCGGTGGGCGAAAGCGAGGCTCGCGTCGAAGATTTCGGTCACCGCGCCGTTCGGCGTTTCTGCTTTTGTCCAGGTCGCGCCGGAACCAACAATCGAACCTTCACCCAACTGACGGATCGCACCAAACGTGAAACCCTGACGGTCTGCTTCTTCACCGTCGCGATACTCTCCGCGTGCGGTAACGCTCCAACGATCCTTGCGCCATGCCGCACCTAATGTAACGGCCGTGAAGTCTTCAAACAGGTTGCTGCCAGTGATCTGACCGCCGGTTGCAATCGGCTGGTTAGGATTCACAACATCGTTTGCATCAGGGGCTCCGCCAAGCGTGCGATTGCCATCAATCGTCGCATCAATCGTAAGTGTCGGGCTGACCTGAACGGTCTGCGACAATCCAAAGGCTGCGAAGGAACGATTGCCAAACTCATTGATGCTTTCTTGACCCAGGGTCGTGATGATCTGGCCACCCTGCCATGGGGTCACCTCAACGCCACCGCGAAGGCTGCGTGCATCGATCTGATCACCATCGGCAATCTCGTAGCTGCCAACCAGACGGACATCGTCCGTAATCGCATAGCGAACGCCGAGGCGGTGCCGGGCAGGAAGATCAACGCTTTCAGCCTGGTCCAGCGCAATCGCAGTGGCCGCGCTCAGTTCGAGCTTGTTATCGAAGAGACGCTGAGTAACGCCCGCATCGACAACGGTTGAAGTGTTGGTCGAGCCATCAGCAAGACGATCATTGAAGTGTGTCAGTCCAACGCGAACGTCAGTGCTCTGGCGTGTTAGCTGCACCTGGGCCTGAGCCGCGCGACGACGGGTGTTGTCGGCCAGGCTATCATCTTGCCACACACTGCCCAGCACACTCAGATTGTCAGTCAGAAGCACGCGACCATCAACACCAAACTTGCGGCGGCCCAGTTCAGCACCGTTTTGCTGACCGATGCCATAATCGGCATCGAGCTGGCGGGCGTAGGCAAGCACATCAAGCTTCCCGGTCTGGTGCTGTGCTTCAACCAGCCAACCAGTGGCTGTTTCGCCTTCGCGGCGGCTTGCGCCAAATTCTGCACGCACTTCGGTTGAGTCACCGATTTGCGCACGCAGGTCTACGGCACCGATATCTGTGCGTGCACCGTCGCCCTTATCCGTAATTGCGCTAGCACCGATACGAACCTTGCCATTGCCGCTAGTCCAGTCGGCGCGAACGCCCGCATTCAGCTCAGCCGAACCCAAACCATCAGTTTCATATTCAATTACAATGAATTGTGGGTTTAAGTTCTCATCGCGACTGAGCACAGGGCGCGCGAATGTAATCGTACCCGAAAGAAGGTCGATATTATAGTCAATAAAGCGCGTAAGCTCACGAGAACTAACGATAAGTTCCGAACGGAAGCGATCACGCACCTCAAGAACTACGCGCTCTGAATTGGCCAGGATCTGACGGCTTTCGAGGTTATACGGACCGGTGATGCCCTGCCCTTGAATCTCTTCACGCTGCAGACGGCTTGAGATCTCGGCGGCGAAGCCTTGTGTCTTAACCTGACCAAAGCGCGCCTCAGCCTTAACACCTGTCGCGGTGCGGTTGTAACGTGCGAGACGCGTCTGATCGAAGGCGGTCTCAAAATCGCCGTACAGAGCATAGAACGTTGCCGTTTCAATGCGGACATACAGTTTTTCACGGCTGGCAGCGTCGAACCGGCGCAGCGAACCATCAGCAAAGACAGTGTAATAGGCCTGAGGATCGAGAGTTCCAAGCACGCGCTGGTCTTCGCGTTGCTTGGCGCTGTCATAGGCGAGCGTCAGCAGGTATTTGCCGAGAACGCGTCCCTTCGCGTAGAGCGCGACACGCGCATCATTGCCAAGGTCGCTATCGAAACGTCCTGCGCGCTCCATATTGTCGGCCACTGAACGTGCGCCAATTGTGCCTTCAGCCAGGCCGATGATGGTCCATTCAATATCGCCAGGTTCAATCCAGGCTTCCAGCTCCTGCTGGCGCGCAATTTCGCCATCATCAAAGGTGAAATCGAGCCGCAGGGAACCACTCACCATAGTCGGGGCGAGTTCGATAAGCGCGATCCCTTCATTGCCTTCGACCACCCACCGAGCCGAGCTTGCGCCGAGGCCGGTCAGTTGATTGAGTTGCTGGCGATCAAGCTGCTCAGCGCTCTCATACGGAGCATTCAGCTGGAATTCCCCGGCAATACCTTCGCGCAGTGGGCGGTTGTTACGGTCGAGAATGCGGATCGCCACCACTGGACGTGTGCGACCGTCAGCCACAAGATTGGACAATTCCGGAATAAGCTCAACCTTGGCGGGCGTGGTCGTGAAGAACACCTCGCGTGTGAACGATTTGCTCACCGCACCAAACGAGTTGATGACATCGGCTTCCAGAACAGTGCGCTCATTGATCAATGGAACACCGCGCCAGGTGCTGACAGCAAACCGGCCTTTTTGCGGTTGAAGCGTGCCGTCAAATGCGAGCGGATCGACTTCTTCACCATCAACACGCAGGACAACTTTCTGACCACGGCGGTGGCGGATTGCGACTTTGATAGCAGGCGCACGCGGGTTAGCGTCGACTGTTGGAGCGAGGAAGCCGTCTTCACCATCTCCAAGCGCAAGCCAATCGGTCGTCGGTGCGGCAAGTGGTCCATTCTCGCTCGAGGCTTTGACACCCGGCGCGGTCGCCGCCGCGGCTGTCGTCGCAGGAACGCCAGCAACGATAAGGCTGTCAGCGGAGTTGCCGACTTCACTCTGTACGGCAGTTCCCTCGGCAATTGCATTGACTGCACGCGCTCCAGCCCCTTCCGGGCGAGTTTCAGCGCGCGGTGCAGCCTCAGCCAGAGCGGTTTCGGGAACAGTCGCGTGGAAATCAACGACGACAAGGCTTCCGCCCTGCCCGATCACAAAGCGGGAATTGTCGCTGCCCGCATTGCGTGTAGAGCGGATACAATCAATGAATTCAGCGCCTTCTGGCAGCGTCATGCGAGATGCTTGAACAACGTGGGTGCCTGGTACGACACCTTCAAAGTGGTATCGGCCATCGGCATCAGTGATCGCAAAACTGCCATCTTCCAGCATTACGCGGACACCCGGAATTCCTCTGCGGAACTCGTCTCGGAGAGAGCACGGACCAGCAGTAACGCGGCCAATAATGGTCATGCGATCCGCAATGCTCTCACGCTCAATATCAACCGCAGCATTGGCTCGCGCGGTGCGTCCCAGTGAATCGGTCACAACGGCGTTGTTAACAGCGCGACCCGGAGGCGCATCTGGGCGGACTGACATCGCATAAGTCACGCGAGCGGCTGCTCCACCGGCCAGATCGCTGAGATTGACAGTCAATACGCTGCCGTCCGGTGCGATTGTGACCGCTTCTGGTGCTTCTGTGCCGTTTACACGCACCGTATCGGGGCGCAGCCGCAAATCACGCGATGGAACATCAGTCAGCACAACATTGCGCTTTACCCGGCTCGGATCAGCGTTAGTTGCTGTAATTGCGTAGAAAACTACATCCCCCGGCACCACGCGCTGGCGCGATGCAGTCTTGGTCAAACTTATCTCAAGGCTTGGACGGTCGAGCGGAATGTCGATCTGCACCGGTGTTGGATCTTCGAGCGCGAATGCGCCGCCGAAAGAGCCGTCAACAATCACGAAGGACCGTCCATCCGGGCGCGAAAGGCGCGCCAAGTCAGCTCGAGACACTACCGAAGGCGCCGTATAGGGCTCTGGCGGCTCGATCACGAGGCGATAACGACCCAAGAATGTCAGCGGGAACCAGAATTCGCCCGGTCCATTCGGCGTAGTCTTCGACAGCGAAACAGGTGAAGCGGTTGACGGTGCAACG
>JBCBHD010000288.1:0-4004 GCA_038526115.1 Pseudomonadota bacterium
CGAGCCACTATTCGATCATGGTGCGCGGCCTGTCACAGCTGTTCGCCGCTGGCCCTGCCGTCGTCGACGCGATGGGGTCGAGTTACGAGCAGGCCAAGGACCACGGACAGGCCAAGGAAGAACTGGGCGGCGTCGACATTCACACCCGCAACGGCGTGGTCGATGATGAAGTCGCCAGCGAGGCCGAGGCGTTTGCCCGCGCACGGCACTTCCTCAGTTTCATGCCGGAGCATGTCGGCCAGTTGGCACGACGCGCTGCCCCAACTGATCCGGTGGACCGCCGCGAGGACGCGCTGCTCAGCCTTGTCCCACACGATTCCAAACAGGTCTACTCGATGCGCCGTGCGCTCGATCTGATCCTCGACCAGGGAACCGTGTTCGAGATCGGCAAGAACTGGGGCCGCGCGGCGATCACCGCCCTCGCCCGGCTCGACGGCTATCCGGTCGCCATTATCGCCAGCGATCCCAGCTATCTCGGTGGCTCGTGGGAGGCGAAGACCAGCGAAAAGGTCGAACGTTTCGTCAAGCTCGCGGACCAGTTCCGATTGCCTGTTGTCCACCTAGTCGACAATCCCGGCTTTATGATCGGGCGCGAGGCGGAAATGGCCGGAACGATCCGCTACGGCGTGCAGGCCATGAACGCGATCTACAAAGCGACCGTACCACTTGCCAGCATCGTGCTGCGCCGCGCTTACGGGATCGCGGGCAGCGCGATGAGCAATGCGGAGCGGTATCAGTACCGGTTCTGCTGGCCTTCGGGCGATTGGGGCAGTCTGCCCATCGCAGGCGGGTTGGAAGTCGCCTACAAATCGGAACTCGAAGCGAGCGATGATCCGGCGGCAGAGCTGGAAGCAATCAAGGAGCGGCTGGCGAAGGTCACGTCACCTTACCGCTCAGCCGAACGCTTCAATGTCGAGGACATCATCGACCCGCGCGATACGCGGCCGTTGCTGTGCGAATTCGCTGAGCTGGCGTGGCGCAAACTCAGCGCGGAATCCTCTCCCAAAACCTAGTCAGGCTCGTTTGCGTTAAAGGCCGCATCGGCGCTCCAACCCGCGTCGCCGCCGCCTTCTTTCGAGTTGAAGTGCTGAGCATACGCTTCACGCGCTCGTTCCTTATTCCCGGAGCCTTTCGGCTTACGACCAAACTTCGATTGGCTTTCCAAGATCAAGACATCTTCTTTCGCCAGCCCGCTTAGGTCCAGCTTGGCAAAGGCTGCGTCGACCGCCGCTTGGTTCATTGGCAGATCGGACAGCGTGGCGTTCACCGCTTCGTGCAAGACGATTTCCGCGACCGCCGTTTTGTATGAAGCGAGCGGGCCATCAGTCTTCGCCCCGGGACAAGAGACTTCGAAACTGACGGCGGCGTCGCCTTCTTTCTCAAGCTCGGCAACACAAACTGCGTCTGATCCCGATTTCCGATCAATGAACTCTATGACCCCGCCGCCTGCAGGATAGGAATAGGGTCTCCAGCCAGAGAATTTGACGCGCTTGAGATTGGTGTCAGGCCCGTCCAGCATCCGCGTGGCCTCCTTCATCGTCAAGGGATAGGTTTTGACAGGCTCGCTCGATGGGAAGAAAAACACGCCCAAGCCTGCGCCCACAACAACAACCGCGCCGATAATATAGTCCCGCATCAAGAAATCCCCTCTGACAGGCGAATTCCATTAGAAGAAACAGGTTATTACGCAGTAAACCGAGCTGATTTCAGCGGCGCGCTCTTGATCACATATTGCGCATTTTTGTTGGTCCCAGCGCTGCATCGGGTGGACCAAACAATTTGCCTTTCTCGCTGAACAAAACCAGCAGCAGGCATGCGATCCCACTTGCAAGCAATGCGATCGCAAGCGGCTTTGCCGTCCCGTCAAAGGAATAACCGATCAAGCCGCCCAGCAAAGCCGCCGTGGTCATGCGGACGAAACCATGCATCGAGCTTGCTGCGCCAGCGATGGAGAAGAAGGGGTTCATGGCAATCGCCCCGAAATTGCTGCCGATAAAGCCAAGCAACATCATGTTAATCGCCATCAACGGCACGAATTCCCATAAGGTCTCGTCTGGCTGGAAGGCGAAATAGACCTGCATAGAAGCAACGCCGATAAACGCGAAAAGCGCCGTATGGCTTACCCTGCGCGCTCCGAACCGCTCAACGATCCGCGAATTCGACCAGCTGGCGAGCGCCATGGATCCAGCGCAAATGCCGAAAACAATCGGGAAAATATCCGGTGCTTTGAACGTCTCACTTATCAATTGTTGCGAGGAGTTGATGAAGCCGAACAGCGCGCCGAATACCAGCGAGCTACCGAGTACGTAGCCAATTACGCTTGGCAGGCTGAGCGCACGGCCCATATTCCCGGCAATCACGCGGGGCCTGATCAACTGGCGATTTTCTTCAGTCAGGCTTTCCGGCAGACGGAAATAAACCCATGTCCCAACGATTATGCCTTGCAAAGCCATTGCAGCGAAGATTGCGCGCCAGTCCGCAACCAACAGGATCAATTCGCCAATGCTGGGCGCAATCGCGGGGACCATAAGAAAAATGACAAAGATCAGGCTCATCATGCGAGCCATCTTGTCGCCGCCCACGCGATCACGAATGATCGCCGGGGGCAAGGCAACGATGCCGGCACCAAAAAAACCCTGAGCTGCGCGAACCGCGATCAGCTGATCGTATGTCGTTACTATTGCGCTGGCCAAAGACAGGCCGATGTAGACCGCTATGGACGTGAGCAGGATCGGCCTGCGACCATAGCGATCTGCCAAAGCCCCGGGCCACAGCGCGCCGACGCCAGCAGTAAGCAAGTACACTCCGATAACGAACTGACGATCATTGCCGTCAACAGCGAGAGAGACCGCCATATCGTCGAGCGCGGGCAGCATTGCGTCGATACCGAAAGCTTGCAAAGCCATCAGTAGCGCCATCATCCAGATCAGCTCGGTCTCGCCCAGAGACTGGTCGGGGCGCTTGGCCGACTTTTCGAGGGATTGCGCAGTGCCCATCGGCGGCTCTTTGCCTTGGCGTTCGCCTGATGACCACTCTTCTTTTCGCATGTGCACAAAATACATGGGAATGCGGAAGGTTCCGTCTTGCGGCTCGAGGCTCTATTCCATGCCTATGTCATCTGCCCCGCCAACTGACGAAGTCGAGACCGGAGCACCGGGCCTTCGCAAGATCATTCATGTCGACATGGATGCGTTCTTCGCCAGCGTGGAACAGCGCGACAATCCCGAACTGCGCGGAAAGCCAGTTGCCGTGGGTGGCGCCGGTGGGCGCGGGGTTGTCGCGGCGGCCAGCTATGAGGCTCGAAAGTTTGGTGTGAAGAGCGCCATGCCCTCAGTCACCGCCAAAAGACTCTGCCCTGATCTAGTTTTTGTGCGTCATCGGTTCGATGCCTATAAAGAAGCCAGCCGCCAGATCCGAGCTGTGTTTGAACATCACACACCGCATGTCGAACCGCTAAGCCTGGATGAAGCCTATCTTGATGTCACGGAGGACCGGCTTGGTATCGGCAGTGCCACACGCATAGCCGAACTTATCCGACAGGAAATCCGGGCAAAAACCAAGCTGACCGCGAGCGCCGGGGTGAGTTACAACAAGTTTCTAGCCAAGCTCGCGAGCGATCAGAACAAGCCGGATGGCATGTGCATCATTCGCCCCGGGCAAGGCGCAGATTTCGTCGCGAGCTTGCCGATCCGACGGTTTCACGGGGTTGGCCCCAAAGCGGAAGAGAAGATGAAACGGCTAGGGATCGAAACCGGCGCTGATCTTGCGGCGAAAGATATCGATTTCCTTCGGGCCAATTTCGGATCATTCGCCGACTACTTATATCGCGCCGCACGCGGCATTGATCTGCGCCCGGTCCGTGCGCACCGCATCCGCAAATCTGTTGGAGGCGAAAGGACATTCAGCGATGACATTTCCAGCGGCTCAGCGCTGCGTGAGACGCTGGAGAACATTATCGATATAGTCTGGGAACGCATTGAGAATGCGAAAGCCCGTGGTCGTAC
>JBCBHD010000289.1:0-4000 GCA_038526115.1 Pseudomonadota bacterium
CCCGCGCCAACGAAACCACAGTCTTCGTCAAGCTGGCCAAGCGGCGATGTATCGGAAAGGGTACGCCCAAACCCAACCGGGAATAGCGCTCCGCCTGGGCCGTTGAGCGGCTCACCTTCGCACCGCGATGGCCAACTGAAAGTCAGCCGACCGCTCGCTTGCTGAGCGCCAAACAACACGTCGGCCACGCCAGCGCCTTCGCTTCCCGGAAGCCATGAAGCGATGAAGGCGTCGGCTGCGTTCAGTTCCCGGTTCACCCACATAGGGCGGCCAGACAGGAACACGGCAACAGCCGGAACACCGTCGGCCTTTAGTTTGCGCAGCAACTGGAGGCCTTCTTCATCCTTGAACGCCAAGTTCTTGCGATCGCCAGCGAACTCCGCGTAGGGTTCTTCACCGAATACCACGATGGCAACATCGGGCTTTGTCTCATAGCTGCCGTCTTCAGAGAGGGTTGCCGCCCCTCCACCCATCTCGGCTGCTTCCTTGATCCCGGCAAATATGGACGTCGCACCGGGGAAATAATCGTTCGTCAGTTCGCGTCCGCCCTGCCAGGTCAGCGTCCAGCCCCCGGATGCTTGTGCGATCGAATCCGCCGCTGCTCCCGCTACGAGAATGTCTGCTCCAGCCTTGATTGGAAGCACGCCTTCGTTTTTGAGCAGCACCTGCGATTTGGCTACGGCTTCGCGCGCAATTGCCCGGTGGGATGCCATGCCCAGCTTGTCATACTGCCCGGCATTGGGCCGTGCAGAAGGCTTGCGCGCGTCTGGTCCGAGCAATCCAGCCTTCTCTTTCAAACGGAGTACGCGGGTCACCGCTTCATCGATCCGCGCCATCGGGATTGTTCCGTTTTCGACTTGCGCGAGGATAGTCTCATGCAGTGCGACGGCATCGTCCGGCACCATGTAGATATCGAGTCCCGCCATCAGCGACTGTGCGCAATCACTGACAGTGCAGCCTTTGACCTGTCCGTGGCCGTTCCAGTCTCCCACAACCAGGCCGTCAAAACCCATGTCGCTGCGCAGCACATCCGTCAGCAGATCCTTGTTGCCGTGCATCTTGCGACCATTGATCGAGTTGAAGCTGGCCATGATCGTCTCGACCCCAGCGTCAATGGCATAGGGGTAAGGGACGGAGTGGATCGCCATCAATGCATCGATATCGCCATTCACATCTCCTTGATCGACGCCCTGTTCGGTCCCGCCATCACCAAAGAAGTGCTTGGCCGTTGCGATCACGCGCCCTTGCCCGAGGTAGTCGTCAGCATCTTTCCGGCCTTGCAGTCCCTCGACCAAGGCAGCGCCCATCTTGGCGACGATCTGCGGGTCTTCGGAATAGCTTTCATAAGTCCGCCCCCAGCGATCGTCGCGCGCTACGGCGACGGTCGGCGAGAAGTTCCAATCGATCCCCGTCACCTCTATTTCAGTCGCCGTCGCTGCGCCGATCCGGCGAACAAGATCCGCATCTCCCGTCGCTCCAAGCGCTATGTTGTGCGGGAAAATGGTCGCGCCGATCACATTGGTGTGGCCGTGGACCGCGTCTGTGCCCCAAATTGTGGGAATGGCCGGTTCGCCATTGGGCAGCGGAGCAGTCGAAGCGTCCCACATCGCGTCAGCCAGTCGCAGCCACTCCGATGCCGGTGCAAATTCGTCTCCGTAAGGACCGCCATTGCCACCATTGAGATAGCTGCCCCAACGATACTTTCGCATCTCTTCGGGAGTTACTGAATTGATCTGCGGCTGAATGAGTTGGGCAACCTTGCGCTCCAGCGACATGCGCGCAAGCAAGGCCGCGACCGAGCCAGATGACTCATCTCCAGTGTTTGTCGATTGCGACGCCGGGGCCACAGACGTTTCCAGCGGCGCACCCGCACATCCCGAAAGCACACTCGCCAAGCAGGCACCGGCCAGAATCAGCCGCGCATTCATTCGCATTGTTATCGCCCCTCCCAAGAGCTCGAACGGGTTCACAGATCCAGCTTGTTGTGAACGTTCTCAATGACTGCGTTTTTGCATGCAGTCGGCGACAAATCAAGGCTTCATCGGGCTTTTGTGACGCTCGTCAGCAACACGGCGGCAAGACCGGAGAGCACGGCAAATAATGCGAACAAGGCGGCAAATCCAAACGATGGAACCAAGGCCAGAGTCAACCAAGGCATGACGAGTGACGGAACAGTGTTCGTAAGGTTGAAGATGCCGAGGTCGCGCCCGCGATTCTGTGGCTTGGGCAAGACGCGCAAGGTCTGACCTGTGTGAAGCGAAAGAAAGATCGTTGCCGCAATGCCGAACACCACAAAGCTTGCAATCGCGAAGTTGATCTCGGTCGCCAGCGCCATCATCGCCAGCCCGATTGCAGCAATGCCCGCACACATTGCGAGAGGAGCGATCGGCTTGCCCGCCCGATCAGACCACCGGCCAAGCCAAAGAGATATCGGCACCGAAACAATCAGAATCGCACTGAACGTGTTCGCCGCTGTATTTTCATGAAAGTCCGCGACAATAGATCTCAACCAGAAAAGCAGGAATGCGAACAAGCCCGCTTCGGCCACCTGCACCAGGAAGCGCGCCAACCACATTGAAATGATCGTGGGTCGTGAGTGGTCCACATCCCGCTCATGCGCTTCCGTCTCAATGACAGGCCTTACGAGGTCTGCACGCCTTTGATTACGCCCGAAAACCAGCACCGGCAGGACCAAGGCGACCACCATGCAAGCAACTACGACAAGCCGCATATCCGTGCTGACCAGCGCATCGAATGTGACGAGCGAGCCAGCGACCGCCCCCATTGCCGGCGCAAGTGCCAGCATCCCGCCCAACTGGCCTTTCTGGCTGTCCGGCACGCAATCGCCCGCCCAGGCGAGCAGCGGCGCAAGCATCATGTTGAGCCCGATCTGCCACAGCATCACCAGCACGATGAGTTCGGTCAGGTTGGAAGCATACCCGATTGCCACAAGCAGCAGGCTGGAGGTCACAAGACCCGCCAATACCCAGCCAACACGATTGCGGCTGCGATCGCTCAACATACCAAAAGCAATATTGGCGAGACTTGCGATGACAGCGCCATAAAAAGTCACCCGCGCAAGCGCGCTCACGTCCTCGCCATTCATCAGGCCGGTGATCTTGAGCGGCAGAAGAACAGTCAGCAGCGGAACATAGGCGATCGAGCCGCCGCTTGCTGCAAGCGCGAACAGCACCATGAACCACATGGGCTGCTTTTCTGCGGACGATACTTCTGAGTTCACCCGGCTCTCGGCGCCGGTCCTGTCGAAGCGCGCTCCACAAGTCCTGCCTTCACATCGATGACGCCAGGGTGTGGATCCGACTTTCGCAATCTGATCAGCTCTTCGACAGCGGCCGAAACCGTCTCGGCAATCGGCTGGTCGACAGCCGTCAATGGCGGCTGCGAGAAACGCACTATCGGAGTATTATCAAAGGATATCAGAGAGATGTCACGCGGTACATGAAGGCCACGATCTCGTGCGACTTCAAGCGCCGCCAGTGTCATCTGATCGCTGCTGCCAATAATCGCAGTGAGATCGGGATCCCGGTCAAGCAAAGCACGCGCCGCCTGTGTGCCGGATTCATATCCAAAATCTCCGCGCTCAAACAGGCCTTCCGGGTCGAGGTCATGGTCCTGCAGAGCCCGGCGCCAGCCCGTGATACGCCAACCGCTCAGGCTGTATCGCCTTGGCCCGGCGATCATGCCGATCCGGGTGTGTCCAAGCTCAATCAGACGGGCAGTGGCTTGATAGGCCGCATCCTCATCACCCATCGTCAGGCGAACGCCTGGACCATCCTCAGTCGATCCAATTCGCGCAAAAGGGATGTTCCGCTGTGCCAACAGCTTGGTGATCTGCTCGTTTTCTGAGTGAGGCGGAGTAAGGATCACCCCGTCTGGCTGCAACGCAGCAATCGCCGCCCCCAGCTCACGTTCGACATGATCACTATGGGTGTCGATCAGTTCGACCATCATACGATAGCCGTGCTTAGCACGGCTATCG
>JBCBHD010000290.1:0-3987 GCA_038526115.1 Pseudomonadota bacterium
CAAATTCTACTGCACTCGCAACCAGACTGTCGATTTCAGGCAAGGACATTTCGACCCCATCCCGCATCGAAGTATGGCTCTCGTTCATCAATTCTCCAAAGCCCGCCATGTCTCCTGCCTGCATCGCGGCCAGCGCATGGCGGACGCGCGTATGCTCAGTCACGCAATGAAGCGTGCGGCGTTTGGGAGTGTCATCCAACTCCGAGGCCTCGACTGCGCCCTGATCCAAAAGGCAAAGATCTTCCGTTCCGAAGAAGCGCTTCGCCGCGTCGCATTCGACTTTGCGTGAGGCGTAGCGACCGTCGGTCAACTTTCGGGTCAAGCCGGAATGTACGACCACCATTTCGTATCCAGCCGGAAGAGCTACCAGATCATAATCCAGCGATTTGGTGTCGAGCGCCATGGCTGTCCCCGGTGAGGCGAGAGCAACGGCCATCTGATCCATGATCCCGCAGGGGACGCCCATATACTGGTTTTCGACACGGCGCGCCGCGACAGCGAGCGCCACATCATCGGGGCCTTCGCCGGCCGCTTCGCGCGCGGCTTTCAGAACAGCGACGATCAGCGCGGCGGAAGATGATAGCCCAGAGCCTTCCGGTATCGTGGAATGAACTTCTAGAACTGCACCGTTGGTGAGAAGACTCAGACAATTGGCCTCGCGGATCGCCCCGACGATGGGATCAGACCATTCGCCTACCGCATCGTCTGCCAGGTCTCGGATTGCCGGTGCATCATAGCCATTTGAAGAGACAGCAATTGCGGTGTCGTTTCTGGGAGAGAGCGTCACCTCCAAACCAACTGAGAGGGCCGCGGGCAACACCATGCCGCCATTATAATCGGTATGTTCACCGATCAGATTGACACGGCCCGGAGCGGTGCCGGAAAAAACCTCAGACATCGGCAACGTTCCTGAGTGCGGTTACGGCACTTTCTGGCATAACGTCAACGGTGAAGGTGCCGGTATGCTGCTCGACTGATGCAAGATACTTGGTCCGACCAGGAGCGCGCAGCAGCGGGTAGAACTGGACCGAAAAATGATATCCGGTCGAACCACCATTAGGTGCAGCATGGAACGCCATCATCGTAGCCGCAGGTTGTTCGAACAGCGCGTCATAACGCCGGGTGATTTCACCAAGCCACGTTGCGAGACCTTCCAGCTCTTCGTCCGTGCAGTTCCACGGTCCTTCGCGGCGGATGCGCGGTGCCAGCCAGACCTCGAATGGGAACCGGGAAAAACGCGGGACAAACGCGGCGACACCGCCTTCTTCGCCAAGCCCGTAATCGGGCAAAGCAGCTGAAATCTCCCCTGCAAGGTCATACCCTTCCGAGAAAGCATCGATAGCACGTTGCTGAATTTCTGGCGTGCGCCCGAAACCATAGATTTGGCCATGCGGGTGATGGAGTGTCACGCCGACTTCATCACCGCGATTTTCGAACGGCAGCACGTAATCGCAACCGGCCGCAAACAACGCGTCGTAGCGATCAATCAGCGCGGCGACCAGAACCTCTCGGCGATCCTGCCCGATCGTGTGCAGGCTGCCGGCTGCATCGGGAGCATAGACCACGACATCGCACGCGCCTTTCGCGGGTTCAGCTTCGATTCCGGAAAGATCGGCAGCCGCGCTTGCGCTGGGATGGAACGCGGCGAACTTGTTTTCGAAGATTGCCAGTTCGAAGTTCTCGAACGGGATCTCTGTTTCTGGTCCGCCAGGCCGTGTCGGCGCGAGAGGGTCATCGGCAGCCGATGGTTTGAAGGTCCGGTTTTGCCTATGCGCAGCGTAGACATTCCATTCTTGGCGAAGCGGATGACGGCGTATCTCACCACCCTGCGCGATCTCGTCATTGCTTTCAGATTGCAGCGGGAGCGCGTGGGCTTCGCGACCGTAGAGGTACAGCATCCGGCCATCGGCCTTGTGATGATCGCGTCTATACGTTGCACGACCGCCCAAGGAGCGAGCCAGTTGAACTGGGTCGTTCATGCGGCGACCCTGGATTGGGCAAACCAATCACGGACGCGGGCTTGCCCCGCTTGGTCCAAATGCAGGCCAAGCTTGCTTCTGCGCCAAAGCGCATCGTCGGCGGTCTTCACGAATTCCTGGTCGACCAGGTATTCCAGTTCGCGGGCGTAGAGATCACCGCCCAGATGTGGCCCCATGTCGTTGAGACCCTGAGTGTCGGTCAGCAAGATATGCACGCGTGTTCCATATGCCCTGCAAAGCCGCTCCACCGCCTGTTCGGGAAGCCAGTCATAGCGTGATTTCACATCCGTAACGAAAGCGTCATAGCGGGGGGCGTCGATATCGCCGCCTGGCAGCGGTTCGGATGCGGTCCATGAGCGGCCAGAAACGTTCAGTTTTTCAAGCGCATGTTCGGCCAGTTTCCGATAGGTTGTGATCTTGCCTCCAAATATTGAGAGCAATGCCGGCTCCTGATCACTCTCCCCCTGATCAAGCTCGAACACATAGTCGCGGGTGACGGTGGAGTTTGACGCAGAGCTGTCATCATACAACGGACGGACGCCCGCATAGGAAGATACAGCCTGTTCTGGCGTCACATCGACGCGCAAATACTCATTGGCTGCATTACAAATGTACTGCGCTTCATCAGCAGAGATCTGGATGTTGGAAGGATCGCCTTCAAAGCCGACGTCGGTGGTGCCGACCAGTGTGAAATCGCGCTCATAGGGGATCGCGAAAATGATCCGGTCATCCTTGTTCTGAAAGATGTAGCAATGGTCGCCATCAAACAGGCGCGGGAAGATCAGGTGGCTTCCTTTGACCAGTCGCAGGTTTTCGTGGCTTTCATGCTTGATGGCTCGTCCCAGAACTTTGTCGACCCATGGACCGGCTGCATTGACAACCATCTTGGCTTCGACAGTCGTGTCTTCATCGTTAGACCGGAGCGTCGCCTTCCAGCCTTCGGCTTGCCTTTCAAGACCGATGCACTCGGTGCGCGTTCGAATGGAGGCGCCGTGTTCCTTGGCATCGATGCAGTTGAGCGCGACAAGACGTGAATCCTCGACCCAGCAATCGGAATACTCAAAGCCTTTGACGAGACGGTCTTCCAGAATGTCTGCATGGGGCGCCGAGCGCAGATCAACGGTTTGTGTTGGCGGCAACAGCTTTCTGCCACCGAGATTGTCGTAAAGGAACAGCCCAAGCCGCAGCAGCCATTTCGGGCGAAGGCCCTGATCGTGCGGAAGCACAAACCGCAGCGGCCAGATTATGTGCGGTGCAATTTTGAGCAGTCGCTCACGCTCGATAAGGCTTTCACGCACAAGCCGGAACTCATAGTGTTCAAGATAGCGAAGGCCGCCATGCACAAGCTTGGTGGAAGCGCTCGACGTGTGTTGTGCCAGGTCGTCCTTTTCGACAAGGCATACCGATAGCCCGCGACCTGCCGCATCGCGCGCGATACCGGCGCCATTGATGCCGCCGCCGATCACCAACAGATCGAATGTCTCAGTCATGATGGAGCGCTATGTATCCGCTTTAAGGTGATAGAACAGGCATGTATCGGGGAAAGTCAGCGGCGGCTGTACCCCATGACCCATCAGTGCCGCACCTGAAAACACGTGGCCGTCGCCCAATTGATCCGCCGCATCGATAATCGACGGTGAACTGATCGAGGGATTGTGCTGCGGCCAAACGATCTTCAGCCGGTACTGTATGTCTGGGTCAAGACCAGAAAAATGGACCCGAGAGGGCAGTGTCGCGAGCTCCGTCTCCAGTTTGGCATACGAGAACAGGGCTTCGTTCTGATCTTTGCTGACGCAACCGATCAGGTTGGTCTCCGGAGTTGATGGCAGTCGAAGGAACTGGCCATCATGGATCAGCTTCCGGTGCTGCTTGTAGAGTTCGATGCCGGCTTTGAGCACTTCGAGATCATTTTCGCTCTCGTCGCGAAGATCGAGTTCCATACCCATATGGCCGAACACTGCGCTGGCCACGCGGAACGCCATTGAGAATTCGCGCCCGGTGACATGGC
>JBCBHD010000291.1:0-3957 GCA_038526115.1 Pseudomonadota bacterium
CCAAGTGATTAACAGTCACCTACTCTACCGCTGAGCTATCGGGGAGCAGCACGACGGGTTTCTCTCCGTGTGCGGAAGCGCGCGTATATGGTTGAGCGCAGCGCATTGCAAGAGCCTTTAGCTTTGAAATGTGAAGACTCTCTTTGCCTGCAATTCTGCCGGGGGCTTGAACGGTATCAATCCCAGGCAAATTGCTCCGCAACGATGCGTTCATCTAGCGAATGACCTTTGTCGAATAGCAGGGTTAGTTCAGTTTCCTTTTCGACCGTTAGAGTGACCTGAGCGATATCGCGCAATTCGCGCTGGTCAGCCACCGCCGATACCGGGCGCTTCTGGGCTTCGAGAATGCGGAATTTTACCGGCAAATGGTCTGGCAGGATCGCGCCGCTCCAGCGCCTTGGTCGAAAGGGGCTGATTGGTGTCAGAGCGAGCAGCTCTGATCCCAGAGGCAGTATGGGACCGTTTGCAGATAGATTATAGGCAGTCGAACCCGCAGGAGTGGAGAGGAGCACGCCATCGCAAATGAGCTGCTCGATCCGCACCCGGTCGTTGACGCTGACTTCGATCTTCGCGGTTTGCCGCATCTCGCGCAAAAGTGAGACTTCGTTGATCGCGAGGAACGTGTGGTGCTCGCCATTCTGAGTCACAGCTTCCATCCGCAGAGGAGCGATTTTGAAAGGTCGGGCCTGATTGGCAAGCCGGACCAGATTCGCCTTTCGACGGTACCGGTTCATCATGAAACCCACGGTTCCGCGGTTCATGCCGTAGGCTGGGATGACTCTTCCGGTATCGAGCATGTCATGGAGCGTCTGAAGCATGAAGCCATCACCACCAAGCACGATAGCGGCATCGGCTTCGGCGAGAGGAACCCAGTCCTCCACATCTTTCAGCTCCTCATAGGCTGCCTGCGCTCGGTGTGATTCCGATGCGAGCAGCGCAAAGCGCGCAAAGGCGTTTTCCTTGCTCATGATATGCTCAAAAAACCCCGTCCAACCATTTGGCCACGCTACTGACTTGTCCTGATGTTCCAATTTCGGTCGGATTGCAATTGGTGTACCGCTGCATGGTAATGTAAGTCTAAGGACGCGGTATGGAATCAGGCACCACTTCTTTGCGAAAACCCGCCCGAGGGGAATTTCCTGGCGTTAAGTCGACTGCGCTTGATGCAGACTTGCTGCGCGCGCTGGATCGCCGCGAGATCGAAGTGTTGTTTCAGCCGCAGTTTTCGTGTCGTAGCAGTGCGGTAGTCGGTGCCGAAGCGCTCGCACGTTGGCGACATCCCACATTAGGGGAGATTGGCGCGCGTGATTTGTTCGCGATCGCAGAAAGAGCAGCTTTGGTGGCGCCTCTTTCCCGGCATGTCGTCGCGCGGGCGCTGGAAGAAGCTGCGAATTGGCCAACGGAGCTGAACCTATCACTGAATATTACGCCTGAAGAGCTTGGCGACCCCCGCTTTGCTGCGGACTTCGCGGCTTTGATTGGTCAAAGTGATCTGGCTCCCAACAGGCTCATGCTTGAGATCACCGAAGACGTGCTACTTCGCAATCTTGAGCAGGCGGCAGCCGCTTTGAAAGCACTGCGCAATTTGGGCTTTCGCACTGCTCTTGACGATTTCGGGGCAGGCTTCTGCAACTTTCGGTATCTGCGTGAGCTTCCGCTCGATGCGCTGAAACTCGACAAGATCATGGTCGACGGCATTCCGGGAGACCCTAAGGCTCTCGCCGTGCTTCGAGCCATTATGGCGTTGGGGCAAGCACTGGAGCTGGAGATTTACGCTGAAGGGATCGAAAGCGAAATCCAACGCGCAGCCGTGATCAGCGAACGCTGCGACTTCTGGCAAGGATTCCTGCGAGCGCAACCGATGAAAGGTGAGCAGGTTGTTGCGCTTGCCCGCACCGCTAGAGGGCGCGGACACGGCTAGGCCGGTTGTTTCTCGCGCTTCCTGGCTTTTCGCACAATTCCTGAAAGCCCTTTGGTGAGCTGGAAAAGCCCGTTCAAACGGCTGCGCGGATCACCCCACGCCCGATTGATGACCAATTTCATATCAGGCCGCAATTTTGCCGTGCCGGCCAGGCGGTCGACATAAGCGATCAATCCAGGGCCATCAGGGAAATCGTCATTGTGGAAGGTAACAAGTGTTCCGCGAGCGCCCACATCAATCTTAGCGATGTTGGCCTCGATCGCTTGATGCTTGATTTCAATCAATCGGACGAGGTTTTTGGTTGAGTCTGGCAAATCGCCAAAGCGGTCGATCATCTCGGCTGCAAGGCTCTCGATTTCAGCCTTGTCTTGGGCCTGGTTGAGCCTGCGATACAGCGCCATGCGGACGGCGAGATCTGGGACATAGTCGTCGGGGATCATGATCGGCGCGTCGACTGTGATTTGTGGACTGACTTTATCTTTGGCCGCTTCGAGACCCATCTCGCCGGCCTTCGCGGCCAAAATCGCATCCTCGAGCATGGATTGGTACAGTTCGAAGCCGACTTCGCGAATATGGCCCGATTGCTCATCGCCCAGCAGGTTGCCAGCGCCGCGAATGTCCAGATCGTGGCTGGCGAGTTGGAAGCCCGCGCCTAATGAATCGAGATCGCCGAGCACTTTCAGCCGCTTTTCCGCAATTTCGGAAAGCTGCACGTCCTTCTCGTAGGTGAGATATGAATAGGCTCTCAGCTTCGCGCGGCCCACGCGTCCGCGCAGCTGATAGAGCTGGGCAAGACCAAAGCGGTCAGCCCTGTGAATAATGATCGTATTTGCGCTCGGCAGGTCGAGACCGGATTCGACGATGGTTGTTGAAAGCAGCACTTCATACTTGCCCTCATAGAAGGCGCTCATACGCTCTTCGATTTCGCTGGCACCCATTTGTCCATGAGCTGAAACCGGTTTCACTTCCGGCACGTTCTCGCGGAGCCATTCTTCGACGTCTGCCATGTCTGAAATGCGCGGGACGACGATAAAGCTCTGGCCGCCGCGGTGGTGCTCGCGCAGCAAAGCTTCGCGCATCACCATGTCATCCCATTCCATCACATAGGTTCGCACTGCGAGGCGATCGACGGGAGGTGTCTGGATGGTGGAAAGTTCGCGCAGACCGGTCATAGCCATCTGCAGCGTTCGAGGGATAGGTGTGGCGGTCAGTGTCAACATATGCACATCGCTGCGCAACTGTTTCAGCTTTTCCTTGTGAGTGACGCCGAATCGTTGCTCTTCGTCAACGATTACCAGGCCGAGGTTTTTGAACTCGGTCGATTTCGACAGGATGGCGTGGGTGCCGATCACCAGATCGATTGTGCCGTTGGCGAGGCCTTCACGCGTCTCGGCAGCCTCTTTGGATGAAACGAGGCGCGACAGACGGCCAACTCTTAAAGGGAAACCGGCAAAGCGTTCGGCAAAGTTCTGATAATGCTGGCGAGCGAGCAGGGTGGTGGGGGCTACAACTGCGACTTGCTGCCCGCTCATGGCGGCGACGAACGCCGCGCGCAGTGCCACTTCTGTTTTGCCAAAGCCAACATCGCCGCACACCAACCGATCCATCGGCTTTCCGCTTTCCAAATCGCGAAGAACATCGGCTATGGCTGCGTCCTGATCATCGGTTTCTTCCCATGGGAAGCGATCGACGAATTGATTGAAGCTTGCATCTTCGACTTCGAAAATTGGCGCCTTCTTCAGCGCGCGTTCGGCAGCGACCTTCATCAACTCGCCGGCAATCGCGGTGATGCGTTCCTTCAGTTTGGCGCGGCGTCGCTGCCAACCTTCGCCGCCCAATCGATCGAGCATGACGGCCTCTTCAGAGGAGCCGTATCGGCTGAGCACGTCAATATTCTCGACTGGAATAAACAGCTTATCGCCGCCCTTGTATTCCAACTGCACGCAGTCGTGCTGGCTTTTGCCGACAGGTACTGGTTCAAGGCCAAGATACTTGCCGATACCGTGTTCGACATGGACAACCAGATCACCGCGAGC
>JBCBHD010000292.1:0-3953 GCA_038526115.1 Pseudomonadota bacterium
CATTGAAAGTAAGGTAACCAATCTGAAATCGCACCTCAACACAATAGAAAAAGGTACAAATTATTTTGCGAACAAGCAAATTGTTGGTCGAGTTAATTTAGGTCAAGTTAGCTTTCAGCTTGATGCAGGGAATCTGGCCGAGATAACTCA
This sequence comes from Pseudomonadota bacterium, assembly GCA_038526115.1. GTDB lineage: Bacteria > Pseudomonadota > Alphaproteobacteria > Sphingomonadales > Sphingomonadaceae > Erythrobacter. The sequence continues at coordinate 151 of JBCBHD010000292.1, forward strand.
CGATGTCCATTACCACTTCTTCCCAACAGATGCTCCTGATGTAACGGGCGTAATGCGGCATGTGATCGACGCCGAGGCAAATGCCTTGAGCAGTCCTCCCTCTTTCAGAAAGGGACCATAGTAATAGTGAGCAGCAGTCAAAACATATTGCTCTCGCTAGTAGACCTGGTCCGCGCAGGTATCGAAGAGTTCGAGACGGAGCGTTATTCGGCATACCGGATCGAGCAACTCCTGATGCGACAGGGGTGGAATACGCGGGCATTCTTCGATCCAGACCATATCGACGTCGCGGCCACTCTTACACGTCTCCTGGAACTGCTTCCGGATAAAAGCGGTAATGTGGAGCCGCCGCTTGGGCCGCGAGAGTTGCTCGACTTATCGACCGAGATCATCGATACCGCGCAGGCGATCTCGAACATTGCCACGCTGCAGCCTTCCACCTTGAAGAGCATGGCAGCCGACCTTCTTCTGGGCCTCGCACTTGAAGGCCTGAATGAGCGCTTCCCACCACTCGCTGCCGCATTGCAGGCGCTCGCAATTGTTTCTTCCCGGACGTCTCCTGCGATTCTTGAAGGCGGCCAGGAATTGCGAGTTGCGACGTCGGCGCCTGGTGTAAACTTTGAGCAGCTTGGTTCATTCATTTCAGCGCCTGTGCCAACTATTGCGCAATTATACGGATCTGATGGGGAATACGGCCCGGAAGCTGCGGCGGAAATGCTGTCGGCGTTTCTGAGAACGCTAGGCTTAGGTCCAACCCTTCGCCTGGGCATCGACGACAATGGCAATGCAGCCTTGGCTGCCAATTTGAGCGTGGCGGGCGGCGATCTCGATCTTGTCATCGCTGCATTATCGAATGGGCTTGCGATTAACGTCGCGATCGACTGGGAAGCCTCCACAGAAACCGAAAACTGGCGCTTTGGGATCAGCGGTACCGGCGGGCCCCAAAGCGTGACGATCACAGGGTCCGGTGCGCAAGCCGGCACAAGCAATCTGCCCGGTTCTTTCGAAGTAAGCGCAAGCCAGCTCGAAGGCTCGCCGCCTTATCGTCTGGCCATCAATGGCGGACCTGGCATCGAAGTTGGGGGCCTCAGCCTGAAAGCTGGGTTGGTAAGTGAGAGGCAGGATCCAGATTATACAGCGTCGCTCGAAATCGGGCAGCTCAAACTTTTCTTGGCATCGGGTATGGGTGATGGTTTCATCTCGAAGGCCCTTGGCGGAACTCTAGAGTCGCTCAACCTGCAGGTCAGTTTAAGCTTCTCCACTGATCACGGTTTCTGTTTTGACGCAAGTGTGGGGCTGGAAAAGACCTTCACTGTCATGGGGTCCCTCTTTGGCGATAGACTGCGAGTCTCAGAAGTCACGATCGCCCTCGAGGCGGTCGATGAGGGAATGTCAGCGGAGCTTGCGGCTACAGGCCAGTTGTCGATTGCGCCCATTCGCGCTTCCATAGAGGGGATCGGCACCCGGCTGGTGTTTTCAGATGAGACTGACGTCCTGTTCAAGCCGCCAACCGGCCTTGGTCTCTCAATTGAGGCGCAAGCGGTCAAGGGTGGCGGCTTTATCCAGAACGATGCAGATGCCGGGCGCTATGTAGGTGCATTGGTGCTGGACATTCCGCCGGTCGCACTTACGGCATTCGGGCTGCTCGATACGCAAATGCCCGATGGCTCTGAAGGTTGGTCGCTTCTGGTGTTCGTCTCGGGCGAGTTTCCCCCGGTTCAGCTCGGCTTCGGGTTCACGCTGCTGGGGCTTGGCGGGCTTGTTGGTTTGCATCGCGATATCGATGTTGATGCTTTGTTCACCGCCGTCCGCGCCGGCAAAGCGGGCCGGCTTCTATCGCCGGAGGACCCGGTCCGCGATGCACCGATCCTAGCACGAGATGCCTCCGCAATCTTTCCGATCCAGCGTGGGCAGCACGTGTTTGGCCCGACGGTCAAACTTGGCTGGGGCTCGCCTGAACCGCTGATCAAGCTCGACCTTGCGCTTGCGCTGACCTTGCCAGAACCCCTGCGTCTCGTCCTGATCGGCACATTGCGTGCCCGTGTTCCCGATGAGAAATTGCCGCTGGTGAAGCTCAATGTCGATGTTGCAGGCGTGCTCGATTTTTCCGCTCAGCGGTTTGATCTCGAAGGCGCAATCTACGACAGCGTCATCCAAGGAATACCGCTTTCTGGTGGTTTCGCGGTGCGATCATGCTGGGGGGAGCAGCCTGAACTCGCCTTTGCCGTGGGCGGCCTGCACCCTGCTTTTGAACCGCCCCCACGTTTCCCCGCACTTGAGCGGTTGGCGATGGACCTCTCGAAAGGCCGCAATTTCAAACTGCGGATCGAGGGCTATTTCGCGATCACGTCCAACACGTTTCAAATGGGCGCAGGCGCGCAGCTGAAGGTACGCGCCGCCGGGCTGGACGTCACAGGCGAGCTCGGTTTCGATACGCTTATCGTGTTCCAGCCATTCTCTCTCACGGTTGATATCCGCGCGATGGCACAGGTCAAAGCCAGCGGAAAATCGCTATGCTCGGTTTCGGTCAAAGGGCGGCTTGCCGGACCAGGGCCATGGCGGGTCAATGGCAGTGCTACCGTCGAGGTGCTGTTCTTTGATGTCGATGTCGATTTCGACACTAGCTTTGGTAGCATGGTGGATGCCGCGCCAGATCGGGTCGATGTCAATCGCCGACTGCGCGAAGCACTGATGCGTCAGGATGCATGGAGCGCGGCAGAGAGCCGCGGGCTGGTGCTGGGTGAGCTGGGCGGCCGATTGCTCCCCGACACCACGCTCGCGGTTGCGCAGGAAGAAGTGCCACTGAACTTGGCGGTCGATTTGTTCGGTGGTCTGCCGATCCGGGGCGTGCGACGTACGGCGATCAGAGCCTTGAAGGTCGGCCAGGACCAATTCGCAGCCACTGAAGCCCTGACCAGACGGTTTGCGCCGGGCCAGCTGTTCGAGATGGACGATTCCGAGCGACTGGCCGCCCCCGCCTTCGAAGAGCTTGAAAGCGGGGCAGCGTTCGGTGCTGCGTCCTCTGTTCAAACGGGCGCCGCCCAGCCCGTACCGGTTGGCCCGCAGATTACCATTATCGATGCACCAGAGGATAGAGCGGCTGACCCTTTAAGCCGTTTGCGAGAATCGCAATTCCGACCGCGCGCAACAGCGGCCCGTCGCGAAGGCAAAGCGAAACCGGCTCCGGCGCGACTGTCCCTTCGGCCAGAACCTTGGGTGGCGACCGGAGACGGTCTCGCAGCCATTGGCGTAGCAGGATCTTATCAAGAAGCGCGTATGGGTAATGGTACGCCTGCGCGCCTTGCTGAAGCGCTAGCAGGATAAACCGAAAGGCAGGGGGACATGGCATCTGGGCAATTCTATCCATATCTTCGAACCGGGCTTTCCACCATCGCCGACGCCGCACGGCGCGCGACGGTCACGCTGGTCTTAAACGAGGACGGACAGAGCCGTGATCTGACCGTGCCGCTTGAGCTAGCAGGCCCGGGCGACATGATCGGCGTCGCGCCCGATGCGATCCGCAAAGTGATGCCGCAGCCGGGAACGAGCGACCATCGCGCGGGCGCGCTGCCCTATATAGAGTTTCACGATCCCGCATTTCCTTGGCTTATGTCTCCGGCGGTTCCCAATGATGAGCGGATGTTGCCGTATCTGGCGCTGCTGTGCTTGCCCGATAGTGACACGACTACGGTAAGCCAGGCCGCTCAACCACTCCCGGTGATAGAGGCGCGCGACCTCGCCTCGCACAAGCCGGATGACATCGAACCGTCGGCTACCTTCCTTCCTGCGCCCGAGGACGTCGC
>JBCBHD010000293.1:0-3949 GCA_038526115.1 Pseudomonadota bacterium
TGCCGTTTATCAGCAGATCGTCGACCCAACCAAACCAAGCCGAGAAACTCAGCCATGAGGCTTCGCCCTGCTGCGGCTGCGTGCTTGCTCCTACGCCACGTTCGCCTTCGACCATCCGCTGGGATGCTTCGATATTGGCAACTACCTGGGCTGCTTCATCTTTAGACAATCCAACCGCGCCCATTCGGTCTGCTCCTACTCTTGGCCTGAATCGAAGGTCTGCGTGGTATTGCCGTCGATCCGCACATATTTGTCGATATCTGGATCTTGGGTATCGCCTTCTTCAAGGCGCATCGCGCGCCGGATCAGGTCCATTTGCGCGGTACGGACATCGGTTGCAGCCTTTGCTGCATCGAATGCGCGATGCTTAAGCTTGAAGTCTTCCAGCAGCGGATGAGCACCTGGAAGGGCTTCGATGAATAGTTCACCTGTCGGTACGATGACGTCGCGACTGATGGCATGGGCTTGGCGCAGGGCTTCCACGAGCCAATTGCCGATCCGCCCGCGCTCTTCCGCATTGTCGCCAGCTTTCTCAAGCGCACATTTCGCGATGGCCACGGCCTCGCTAGCGGTTGGGATGTCGTCGCTGTCATCGGGATCGCGCAGAGCTGACTCGCTGTCGAGGAAGTCCTGCGCGAGATAGGTTGAGAGCGCGTTGGATTTCGTCACTGGAAACACGGCCAGGTTGCCCCGAAAGCCGAGCAAACGATCAATATCAGCGACCTGATGCAGCTTCTTGGTTTCGGCAAATGACGGCGGTTCGATCCGCGCCCGCCGTCTGCGGCGTCGCTGTTTGCCAAACAGTCTACCGATGCTTCCTTTCCATTCTTCCCTGGCAATGGGAGACTCGATCCTGACTTCGGAATCACCGGGCCATTGAATGTCCATGTCGTAGAGCCGCAGGTAACGCTGGTCGACATGCTCCGTCGTCCATATCGACTGCATGTAGTGAAGTATGTTTTCCTTGATATGCAGGATCAACCGATCGATTTGCACTCGCCGATTCAACCGCTGCTCGATGGCTTCGACATAAGCGGTCGTCGCTCGTTCTAGGGCTGTGACTGATTCGGTGACGATCTGTTCAATCCGGTTGAGGTCTTGGTCAGCCCAGGCAAGCGCAGCGCGTGCATTCTCCGCCTGTGTCTGCGCGACCTCATCAGCTGCGTTGAGCAGTTTCTCACTTAGGTGGAACCCGAGACCGTTGCCGAATATATCGCCGGCTGCGGAGGTACCCGCAGCGGCCATCACAGATTTTTCGACCGCACTGCGCGCGACATCACGCAACCGCTCATGCGCCCCTGCCTGGCGCTTTAGATCTGTTACGACAGCCAGCTGAGTCTTCCATTGCTGTTCAAGAACTTCGACGGAGACCTCGTCCCCAGCAAAAGTTTGCGATAGGTAAGACAGTGCAGGAAGAAAGCTCCGATCAAGCAACGAGCGTTCGATGATCCAATCGTGCTTTAGGAGCCATGCCTCAGTGATTTCATCGGGCCGCGGCATGTCGTAGGCGACAAGAATAACCGGCTGCATATCGTAGAATCGCTCGGACACTTCATAGCGTCGCTGCAGTTCGTAGAAGAGGTAGGTTACCGTGATCTCGTTGTTGGGATTTGATATCTCGCGACTCTCGGTCGTCGATGACTCGAAACTGTTCTCGATAGTGACCGAGGCCTTATTCTCATCACGATACTTCTGAACCGCCTTGTCAGTGAACTCGCGGACATTCTTCTTGATCCGCTGACTATCAGACGATGCCTCGGTATTGAGTGTCGATCCCGCTGTGAAGGTTAGATAGTCGCTTATCTTCGCGGTCACGTCGGTTTCAAACTTCGCGGATATTTTTCGCTTCACGCTATCAGTTATATGCCCTTCCGCCCTGCTTTTGCTGAACATGTCGCGCGTGGTTTCGCTGACAAAGGCTGACTCTCTTGTCCGCTTGGTGCTCCCGGCGACCGTGTTCGTCACCGAATAGCTGCGCTTCTCATTCGGTGCGAGCGGCAAGGTTCCAGCAAGATCACCTGCTTGGTAGTTGAGCGGACGCCAGCGCTGGCGATAGGTGGCTAGGAGGCCAAAATTGTACGAACCTTTGGCGAACACGTCGAATTGGTAGGGCTCTGCGAGCATTTGCTTTAGCTCACCGATCAACCTTTCCGCCCGCCCCAGCCGCGCGGCAGCATGGGTTGCATAGGGCGCATCCCTTTCCGCTACTTTCTTGTCTGCATCGCCTTTCTTCTTTCTCGCCTCTTCAAAATCCACCTGGCCTTTTACCTCATTGCGGAAATAGTTCGGCATTGTGCTCAGAATATACACCGCCTGCCCGATCTTCATATCGGGCACCCAGTCACGTTCATGTTCATCGAAGGGCGGGATCTTCCAGAGTTTTCGGTCAAAGAAGTTGGAAAGCGCGCCAGAAAGGAAATTCTCGATCACAGCTTCGGTTGTGCGACTGAGCACGTATTCGTGCAGGTCGTGCTGCAGCTCCGAATAGCGCCTTTCGGAGTCGGAAATGTAGTGCCAAACGTCGGCGAGTTCGGGCATCCACGAAGCGAGCTTTGGCGTTGGCTTGTCAATCACCGGTTCGTAGGCAGCAGCCGCAGCCTCGACCGAGTCCTCGAGAGTTTCAAGAAGGTCGTGCAATTCGTCAATCTCGCTGAAATCCCATTCTGGATCCTCCTCCTCGAATTCGACGATATCGACGACAGTGTCGTAGAGCTGCGCAAGCTTGTCTTTCATATTTTTGTCGCCGACGGCAGTCCAACTGTCCTCCCATGCGATGCGTAGATTGTAGTAATCATAGTAGGCGTCGACGTCTGCTGGACCAAGCGGAACAGGGGTTTCCAGCGCTGCTGCTATGTCGGCCGATTCCGGTCGCGAATTTGCAGTTCCCAGCGCTGCGTCAAGAACGTCTGCAATACGTTCCGACGCCACTTTCCCCGAAAGTTCCGCGGGGCGGGCGTCGATGAGTATGCTGGTGGCAGTAGCAAGGCCGGCGCCAATGTCGCCCCCATCAATTTCTTGGTCGCGATTGTGCTGCGCCTCGCAGTCTTCAATGACTTGCTGGACCGGATCTTTCCAACCCGGCTGCTTGCTTGTCGGTTGGAGCTCCCGCTCGATTTCACTCCATTTGGCCTTGCCGCCTTCGCGAAGCCCAAGACGTTCAATCGTGCCGTCGTCTAGCGCGATCCCCATGGGCCTAGCTTTGTCACGGTCCAGGTTTTGCAGTCCCGTTTCCCGTTTCTTTCGGAGCAGTTCCGCCAGCTCCTTGCGCGCCGAAGCCGGAATGAATGCCCCGCCCGGACGCATGTCGGCGCGAAGAGGAGCTTCGCCAACGAATTGCCCTGCCAGTCTTCGACCCTTGCGTTTAATCCGGCGGCGGCGCTTCATCTCTGCACCAGCTGCTTGGCGCAGTTCATCCCGCGCGTGCCGCACACCAGCTATGCGGGAGCGCATTCTTTCTACCGGAGACGGAGAGGGCCGTATGTCCGTTTCATCCTCAGGTCCACCCGGAGGAGTTGGAGGTATCGGAGGAGGAACAGGTCCTGTTGAGTCAATCTTCCTAGGTAGTTTGATAGGCCAATGATCGGATACGTTCTTAACAGATCGTGTCTCGCGAATGATTGCTTTGTCCTGCCCAGGCGCGAACACGCGCACGGTTAGGAACTTAACGTTGGGTCGAAGCTCGAATTCGAGGTCTGCCCTCCCGGCACTGTCCGACATAACATCTGCAAGGTGTCTTTGTGGCGCCATCTTAGGATGGATGATCACACGATAGCCGGACACTTTCGAACCGGCTTGATCTGCGAGAAAGACCGATATCTTGGGCATTCTTCTCTCCCCTTTGATTTGCCTGCTCTCGCCAAACTATCCCGCTCCGTGGAGCTGTATTGTAATCTACCGACTTTAGTGGACCAGGCGGGGGCGAACGCAGATAACGCGTTCCTAGCTGCAA
>JBCBHD010000294.1:0-3912 GCA_038526115.1 Pseudomonadota bacterium
TCGAGCGTTGCGCCGAGTGATGCAAGCGAGCTGCGACGGCCCACAAGATCACGGATCGAACGCGCAGTGATCTCAACCACGACCTCATTGCCTTCAATACGGTGAACCGCATTGAGGATTGGTGAGCTGGTCAGGACAGCCACGGCGTCAAAGTCACCATCGATCGCATCAGCCGACAGGATCGAAAACTCAGTACCGAAGCGCACGCGGCGATCATTGGTTGAGAGAACGAGGTTCCCGCCAAGCAATGCAACTCCGCTGATGTCGTAGAAGTCGGAGCTAACCGCACGGCGACGACCAATTGAGAAGTCGGCCCACAACGTGCCGCCGCTCGTTTGGAGATAATCGCCGCCAATGTTGAGCGTGCCGAAATCGCCAGTACCGCCCGCGCTCATCAAACCTGCGACGTTAAGGAGTGCAGTGGTGTCAAGCGTACCGCCATCACCTTCCAGCGCGCCTCCAACAAGGAAGTAGAACGGCGTTGAAAGATCACCATCGATCACCGCTGTACCGCTGAACTGCTCAACATTGATAAGGCTTGAGAAGTCGTAAGCGCTTTGCAAAACAAAGCCTGCATCCGCGCTGTCGATAATCAGACGATCAATCTCGACATCCATGTCCACTGTTGTGGTGCCAGCGCGATTGAGGTGAACCTCAAAATACTGCGCTGGGTTTTCGAAGGCAGTGCCGATGGTGCCATCAGTGTTGTTCGGCACAAATCCAGTTGAACCTGGGCCAAGCAGAACAGAGCTTTCTGGAACCGAGATGTCGATACCTTCGAAGCCCGGAGTGATGGTTGTGTCACCGCCAGCAATGTCAGTGCCAAGGATGGTGCCGAAGCGTGGGCTGTCATCAAAGATGCCCGGTTCGTTACCACCTGGGATGCCATTGATCAGGTTGCCTGTACCATCATCGATCAGGAAGCCCGGGTCGAGGTCTTGAGTCCAGTGAGTTGGATCTGACCAATTGCCGTCGCCTGCATTGGCAGAGACATATTTGTAGGAAGTGTTCTCTGTGATGAACTCAAAGAACGGGAAGAGCGGGTTGTAAAAGCTTACATCGCTGAAAGTGCCGCCCAAGTTGAAGAAGTCAAAGCCGCCTGAAAGGACGCCAATGACAACCGGCACGTCGTGGATTTCGTCAGCAATCAGCGCTGATCCAGAATCGCCCGGAGCTGTGCCCGCTTCACCTGGGAGAGCATCATCAGTGAAGAAGTCGATTGCGAATACCGCTTCCAAGCTATCACAGGAGATTGTGGTGCCAGGGAAGTCACAGCCAGCGCTCTCTTCAGGCGTACGATCGGGGTTGTCGAAGTCAGTCCAATAATATGGCTGGCTTTCGAAACCGAGCACTTGTGATGCTGGCGCGAATGCTGGGAAGACGCCATCGATGAAGTCACCGGTGCTGCCGAGCATACCGAGCATGTTCTCACCTACACGGCGAAGGAAGCGGCTGCCCGCATTGGTTCCGCCGGTTAGGCCGGTGCCGTTGGTGCCGTAGCCAACCTGAATAACATGCGTCACTTCAGAGAGCGGCGACAGCAGGATCGGCATGGAGGGAACGTCAGTGATCGGCGAATCTACCGCTACCAGAGCAACGTCGGCCCATGGGAAGCCAAGGCCTGTATTGTCGGCATTGCCAGTTGGGTGGATGATGACGTCGGTGCTCGATGCAACGCCGCCTTCATCATAACCCGCGCCAGTTCCGATATAAGTGAACAGGCGATCTGCACTGCTTTGACCCGTTGCAACAAGAACAGTGGTCGCTGCGCCAGTGCCCGGCAGACCATATGTCTCTGACGAGGTCGTTGCGATTGGTCCGTCGCTGCCGTTCAAGCAGTGCGCTGCCGTTAAAATGGTGCGGGGGTTAATAACCGTACCGGTGCAGTTGAAGAAGATACCGCCATCTGAGTTGCGCTGAACAAACAGCTGCACAGCCGATGGAACAGTGTTGTCAGGATCGCCAAAGTCAACGCCTACGTCATCGCGGACCAGCAATTGCGGATCTGGACGCGTGATTGTGCCGATAAAGCCGCCATCAAAGCTTGGCAGATCGCGGCCAAACGCACCTTGAAGCGATGCGGTGTATTGATCGCCTTGAACGCCAGCAAACGTGCCTTCGCCCGCGCTTGGTGTTTTGGGAGCTGGGCGGTCGAATACTTGCGTGTCGGAGCCGCTTGCATATTCGCGGGTTTTATCGAGGTCGAAGGAAACCTCGACGCTCTCTTCAATGTCGCGCTCACTCGGCGCTTCCAGATTTTCTCCGGTGTTTTCGGCATAAGCCGGCGTCGCCGCCAGCGCTCCCGCAAGCGCAAACACGCCTGCGCTAGTCATTAACTTTAAGTTCTTCATTAAAAGCCCCCATTGCTAAAATAGTACCCCTACCCAGCAACGAAGCTACAAAAGTTTACATCGAATCCAAGCCCCCAAAGACAATTTTTCTTTCGGCAGGACAGTCACTTGAGCTTGGTGCACGAGTCTAGCTCTAAACGAAAAGCGGCGCTTGGCATTTGTGTCGCCAGCGCCGCCTTAAACGATTCATTAAGTATAAATACTAAGATCTGCCGATACTGTCATAGGTAAATCCAGCGGCGCGAACATCGTCCGGATTGTAGATATTTCGCAGATCAACCAGCACAGAGGCGTTGCTGAGGTCCGCGACTCGGGCCAGATCGAGCGCGCGGAATGCGTCCCACTCGGTTACGATAACAGTCACATCAGCCCCTTCGATCGCTTCGTAGGGATCACGGCACATTTTGACCTCTGGCATGAGTGGCTGAGCGATCTCCATGCCTTCTGGATCGTAAGCGGAGACGTCCACTCCAGCATCGGTGAGCGTTTGGGCCACAGCGATTGCGGGACTGTCGCGCATATCATCTGTGTTGGGCTTAAATGTGAGGCCAAGCAACGCCGCTTTCTTACCGCGCGCATTGTCCGCGCCGCCCAGCGCATCGAGGACTTTTCGGCCCATCGCGCGCTTGCGGCTGTCATTAACTTTGACCACCGCTTCGACGATACGGGTCGGACTGTCATAATCCTCTGCCGTTTTCAGCAGTGCCAATGTGTCTTTGGGGAAGCAAGAGCCGCCATAGCCAGGGCCAGCATGCAGGAATTTTGCGCCGATGCGATTGTCCATGCCGATCCCGCGCGAGACATCCTGAACATTCGCGCCGACTTTCTCGCATAGATCAGCCATTTCGTTGATGAATGTGATCTTAGTGGCGAGGAAGGCATTGGCGGCGTATTTGATCAGCTCGCTTGTGCGACGCTCAGTGAAGAGGATGGGGGACTCGTTTAGGAACAGCGGTCGATAGACCTCGCGCATCACTTCGCGTCCAAAGTCGTCTTCCGCGCCGATGACGATGCGGTCAGGGCGTTTGAAATCACCAATAGCTGCGCCTTCGCGCAGGAATTCTGGGTTCGAGACAACCGAGACCTTATGCGCAGTGCCCGTGTCTTTGAGGATGCGCTCAACTTCGTCACCCGTGCCCACAGGAACAGTGGATTTGGTGACAACAACCGCGTCATTGGCAAGGCTCTCACCCACTTCTAGCGCAACGGCATAGACAAAAGAGAGGTCCGCATGGCCATCACCACGGCGGCTGGGGGTGCCAACAGCGATGAAGATGGCGGCGGCGTCTTTGATACCTTCGGCGAGCGAGGTGGTGAAAGACAAACGGCCGGCTTTGACATTGCTTTCTACAAGCGCATCGAGGCCGGGCTCATAGATTGGCATGATGCCTTCATGCAGACGGTCAATTTTGCTTTGATCTTTGTCGATGCAGACAACGTCGTGACCGAAATCGGCGAAGCAAGCGCCTGAGACAAGTCCGACATAACCCGAACCGACCATTGCAATTTTCATGGCTATAGCCCCTGAAGTTCTATCAAAGTTTGCGCGGTGGTTCGCGCC
>JBCBHD010000295.1:0-3908 GCA_038526115.1 Pseudomonadota bacterium
TCGGCGTTGAACTCTTCGGGTTTGACCGGAACGGACACGGTTTTGAGCCGGGGATCCGGCACTTCAAGAATTTCGCGAATAGCCATGGCCATAATTTAGGCGCTGGTGCAGCGGGCTGCAAGCGATGGGTTTCGATCAGAGTTATCGGCACCCTGCCCACCCCGCTGCGACTAACGCTGCTGCGCAGCGAAGTCTCGCTCCCCTCCCGCTTGCGGGAGGGGCTGGGGGTGGGCCTAGCCCACAGGCCGCCTTGCCCTCAGCGCCTGAGCCAACGTCCCTTCATCAAGATAATCCAGCTCTCCGCCCACGGGCAGGCCATGCGCGAGCTGCGTGATCCGCACGCTGTGCGGCTCCAGCCTTTCGGCGAGGTAATGCGCGGTCGTTTGCCCTTCGAGCGTGGCGTTCATGGCGAGCACCACTTCATCAACGGTGCCATCCTCAACGCGTGCGAGAAGGCTGGCGATGTTGAGATCATCGGGGCCAATGCCGTCAAGCGCAGAGAGTTTGCCGCCAAGCACATGGTAGCGGCCCTGAAACAGTCGCGCCCGGTCCAGCGCCCAGACATCGGCCACGTCCTCCACCACGCAAAGCGATTTCATGTCGCGGCGGGGATCGGCGCAGATGCCGCACGGGTCGCTGGTGTCGACGTTGCCGCAAATCGAGCATTCCACCAGCGTTTCCGACACCGCATCCAGCGCCTCCAGCAACGCAGGCAGAGCCTGTTCGCGATTCTTCACCAGCCACAGCACCGCACGCCGCGCCGAACGCGGTCCCAGCCCCGGAAGCCGGGACAATGCGCCCGAAAGCGCTTCGATCTCTTGCGATGCCATGGGTGGAGAGATAGGGGCTGGCGCTCGGTTCACAAAGCTCACTGGCTCACCTTATGCGCATCATCTTTATGGGAACGCCCGATTTTGCGGTTCCGGCGCTGTCGGCGTTGCACGCTGCGCAGTATGAGATCGCTTGCGTGTACAGCCAGCCGCCCAGCCGTTCGGGCCGGGGAAAGAAGCTGCGCCCCTCCCCTGTGCATGCGCGGGCCCAAGAGTTGGGGCTGGAGGTCCGCACTCCAAAATCGCTGCGCAATTCCGAAGCGCAGGCCGAGTTTGCAGCGCTTAATGCCGATGTGGCGGTGGTGGCTGCCTATGGCCTGATCCTTCCGCAGGAAATCCTCGACGCGCCCGGATTTGGCTGCGTGAATATTCACGCTTCGGTGCTGCCACGCTGGCGCGGAGCGGCTCCGATCCACCGCGCAATCATGGCGGGTGATCAAGAAACCGGCGTGACGATCATGCAGATGGAAGCCGGACTCGATACCGGGCCGATGCTCTGGGGCGAAACGACGCCGATCGCCGACAAGACGACCGGCGACCTGACACAGGAGCTGGCGCAGCTTGGTGCGGATGCCCTGCTCTACACGCTGGCCGATCTTGGAAAGTGGCAGACAGTCGCATCGCCGCAAGACGATAGCCAAGCGACCTATGCGCCGAAGATTGACAAGGCCGAGGCACGGATCGACTGGTCGCGTTCGGCGCAGGAAGTTGTGCGGCACATCCACGGTCTTTCCCCGTTTCCTGGCGCCTGGTTCGAGCTTGAGGGCAAGCGGGTCAAGCTGCTGCGCGCTGTCGTGTTCGAAGGGAATGACGAGCCCGGCACTGTTATCGACAACGAATTCGCCATCGCTTGCGGCTCCGGCGCTATCCGTCCGCCGAGGCTGCAGCGTGCCGGCAAGCCCGCTATGGATCTGGCGGACTTCTTGCGCGGGCGGGCGGTTGAAACGGGGACAAAACTCGCTTGACCCGCTTTGCGCTCACTCTCGAATTTGATGGCACGCCCTATCAGGGTCTCCAGCGGCAGAAGCACGGGCCAAGCGTCCAGCAGTCGGTCGAGGAAGCCCTGCACCGGATCACCGGCGAAGAGATAGCCCTCAACAGCGCCGGACGGACCGATACGGGAGTGCACGCTGTTGCGATGCGCAGTCATATCGATGTTGCAAAGGGCCTGACCGCGTTCCGCCTGTCTGAAGCGCTCAACGCTCAGCTCCGGCCAGAGCCGATTGCGATCACACACTGCGAGATTGTGCCGGATGATTGGCATGCGCGCTTTTCCTGCATAGGGAGGCGCTATCTCTATCGGATTGCGAACCGCCGGGCGCCGCTCGCCCTAGCGAAGAGCCGGGTTTGGCAGATCGCGCAGCAGCTGGATGTGGAGGCAATGCAACGCGCTTCGCAATTGCTCGTTGGCCGCCACGATTTCACCACCTTCCGCTCGGTCAAATGCCAGGCAAAAGACCCGGTGAAGACGCTCGACCAGCTCGACGTTGTCGAGGCCGAAGGGCCGTTTGGGCCGGAGATCCACATTCACGCGGCCGCCCGCAGCTTCCTTCACCATCAGGTCCGCTCCATGGTCGGAAGCCTCAAGTTCGTTGGCGCTGGAACGTGGGAAGTGGACCGCGTCGCCGAAGCGCTCGCTGCACGCGATCGTCAGCAATTAGGGCTTAACGCCCCGCCGCATGGGCTCTACTTCGTCGAAGCGATCTATCCAGCGGAAGGGAACGACTAGGCATGGCAAAGTGGTACAAGATGCCGCCCAGCTTTCGGATCACGGAACGCGAGTATCGCGCCAATATCGAAGGCATGAACATCGTGTTCGGCGCGGTGCTGGGATTTGTGCTGGTGGGTGCGGAAAATGTCGCGGTTAGAGATTTCATCGGCTTGCTCGTCCTTAGCGCCGCGATCGTGATCATGATCCTTTATCTCGGATCGAGCGAGTACAAACTCTTCAACGCGACCATCACCGCCGTGAGCATCGCCTTTCTGCCTTATATCGCGGTCGATCTGTTCGACATCACCGAAGTCCCGAAATTGCAGCCGACGCTTGCCATTTGGGCGCTTATGGTGCTGCTCGTCGAGATGATCCCCCGCGCACCGTCATCAGAACAGAATTCACAGGAGAACGAATAATGACAACCGGCAAACAGCTTTTCACCACCCTCAACGCCGACGGCAAGCTCACGCTGGAAATCAGCGAAGAGACGTTCCCCGCGCCGACTGGCAATCAGGTGCTAGTGCAAATGGAAGGCGCGCCGATCAACCCTTCGGATCTCGCGATCCTAACGAGCGCGGCTGATTTTGAGAACGCCGAATATTCTCCGGGTAAGGTCGTCGCCGATATGCCCGAGCCATTCCTTTCGGGTCAGCGCGCCCGCCACGGCCAGCGCCTGCCCGCCGGAAACGAAGGCGCTGGAACAGTCATCGCCACTGGCGATGGCGACATGGCCAAGGCGCTTATGGGTCAGCGGGTCGCCTGCGTACCAGGCAACGCTTTCAGCCAATACGCCATCGCTGACGCAATGATGTGCCTGCCACTGGGCGAGCATTCCTCCGAAGTCGGCGCATCGAGCTTTGTGAACCCGATGACAGCTTTGGGCTTTGTCGAGACCGCCAGAATGGAAGGTCATAGCGCGATCGTGCATCTCGCCGCAGCATCGAACCTCGGCCAGATGCTCAACAAGATCTGCATCGAAGACGGCATGAAGCTGGTCAATATCGTTCGCCGTCAGGAGCATGTCGATCTGCTCAAGAGCCAGGGCGCGACCCACGTCGTCAATTCATCGGACGATGACTACATGAAGCAGTTGCGCGCAGCGATCGCTGAAACCGGCGCGTTCCTTGGCTTCGATCCGATTGGTGGCGGCCAGAACACCGACAATGTTTTGAAAGCGATGGAGCAGGTCGCGGTATCGCAGATGGATGAATATTCGCGCTACGGATCGAACCAGGACAAGAAGATGTATCAGTATGGGCGGCTCGACCTGCAGAACCCGACGATCCTGACCCCATCCTATGGCCTGCAATGGACAGTATCCGGTTGGCTCCTCACCCCGTTCCTCGCCAAGGCTGGCATGGAAA
>JBCBHD010000296.1:0-3907 GCA_038526115.1 Pseudomonadota bacterium
TGCACCATCTGGTCGATGTCGTTATCTGACAACCCACCAGAGGCCTGGATGCCGAAAAGTTTGCTGAGGAAGATAAAAAGCGTCGTGCTGCTGCAGAAGCTCGAAACCAGGCAGACAGTTTGGTCCACGCGACTGAAAAGCAGATCGAAGAGCACGGTGACAAGATCGACGCGGAGACCAAGACCGCTGTTGAAGAGGCCGTTGCTGCGACCAAGACGGCGCTGGAAGGCGATGACGCCGATGAAATCAACGCGAAGGCTCAGGCTTTGACCGAAGCGGCGATGAAGATGGGTCAGCAGATCTATGAGCAGGAGCAAGCCAATGCTCCTGAAGGTGGAGATGCTGAGCCTGACACGGCATCTGAAGAGACCCCGCCGGAAGAGGATGTGGTCGACGCAGAATTCTCCGAGGTCGACGAAGACAACAAGGGCTAACCCCCAGATGCAACCCGATCTGCATCCTTCGATGCACGCAAATAGCGTTGCATTGGAGGATGCGTCCGGTTTTGGGGACTAGGTTACCATGGCTGCAACTCAGCTCGATTATTATCAGACGCTAGAGGTGGCGCGCGATGCCGATGGCAGCGTGCTCAAGAGCGCGTATCGCAAATTGGCGATGAAGTATCATCCGGACCGCAATCCGGGCGATGCTGAAGCAGAAGCCAAGTTCAAGGCCTGCAACGAGGCATATGAATGCCTGAAGGATCCGCAAAAGCGCGCTGCCTATGATCGCTATGGTCATGATGCATTCGTCCAGGGGATGAATGGCGGCGGCGGTGGTGGTCGCGGCCCGCAGGGCGACTTTGCCGATATTGGTGACATCTTCGAAACGATCTTCGGCAGCGCATTTGGCGGTGGTGGTGCCGGCGCGCGCCATCAGAACCGTCGTGGAGCCGACCTGCGATACGATATGCAGGTCAGCCTCGAAGAAGCCTTCGACGGCAAATCGACCGAGATCGAGATTGAAGTCTCGCAAAGCTGTGAAACCTGCGACGGTTCCGGCGCAACACCTGGAACTGGCGAGCGTCAGTGCAATCTGTGCCATGGCCACGGCACAGTCAGGGCAAAGCAAGGGCTATTCGTCGTTGAACGCCCATGTCCAACATGCAACGGTCGCGGTGCAGTAATCGAAGACCCCTGTGGCGAGTGCCGCGGGGAAGGGCGGGTGGACCGCGCCCAGCAACTGGCGGTTGAGATACCGCCTGGCGTGGACACTGGCACCCGTATCCGCCTTTCGGGTAAGGGAGAAGCCGGCGCGCGCGGTGCACCATCAGGCGACCTTTACATCTTCATCCACGTCAAGTCTCACCCGCTGTTTGAACGGGAAGGGACCACGCTCGCGACCCGCGTACCGGTGACTTTCACGACGGCTGCTCTCGGCGGGAAGATCGACATTCCGGATCTGGATGGCAGCACCAACACGGTAGACATTCCGGTGGGCATTCAGTCTGGCAAGCAGCTTCGCGTACGCGGCGCAGGTATGCCCGTTTTGCAAGGGCGCGGGCGAGGCGATCTGGTGGTCGAGATAAAGGTCGAAACGCCAACCAAGTTGTCGCGTAAGCAAAAGGAAATTCTTGAGCAGTTTCGCGAAACGGAAACAGGCGAAGAATGTCCCGAAAGCCGAAGCTTCTTTTCCAAGCTGAAAGACGCTTTCGGAACCTAGATGGCGCGCCTTCAGATCGCGCTCGACACAATAATATCTGGGTTCTAGGTCTCTCGAGCAATAGGGAGAGAGCAAGATGAACCGTTTCGCTGCTATTGCGCTAGCTGCTGCTAGCCCGCTGTTGGCTGTTCCCAGCGCTGCACAAGGCAATTTCGACAACGTTGAAATCAAGACTGAAGAGATCGCGCCGGGAGTGGCTGTCTTGTTCGGCCGAGGCGGGAACATTGCAGTCGGTTATGGTGACGATGCGACAGTCATGATTGACGATCAGTTCGCGCCTCTCAGCGAGAAGATTGAGTCCGCGGTCGCCGCTTTAGGTGCGAAACCGGTAAAGTACGTCGTCAACACCCACTGGCATTTCGACCACACTGGCGGGAACGAGCATTTTGGCAAAGCAGGCGCTACGATTTTCGCACATGACAACGTGCGTGTACGGATGGCGACGGGCGGCGAAGCAGCAGGAAATCAAACTCCCCCAGCACCCAAAGAGGCTCTTCCGGTCGTGACCTACGGTCAGGGCCTTCGGTTCCATCTCAACGGCGACACGATCAATCTGATGTTCCTTGGCGGCGGTCACACGGATGGTGACAGTGTCGTGCATTGGGAGGAAAAGAACATCGTCCATATGGGCGATCTGTATTTCAACATTCCGGGCTATCCATTCGTGGACACAAACTCGGGAGGGAATGTCTATAACCTTCTGAAATCCCTCGATCTGGTTGCAACCAACATTGATAGTGAAACCAAGGTAATTCCGGGTCATGGCCCCATGTCGAACAAGGCTCAGTTGATTGCCTATCGCACTATGATCGGTTTGGCCGTGAGTCGGGTGGAGAAGCTGCACAGCCAGGGTATGGCATTGGAAGCAGCCATTGCTGCAAAACCACTTGAAGACTTTGATGTCGGAGAAGGTGGCTTTATCGGGCCGGATGCTTTCGTGACAGCGATCTGGAACAGCATCGATCAATAGAAACGTTCATGGATTTCAGCGCGGATGCGATCAAGTAACCCGCGCTGGCACCTCCCGGCTTCCAGTTCTTCATCAATGATAGCAAGGAACGCGGCTCGCTTCGCTTCACGAATGTCACTTTGTGCCACGCCGCTTTCAACGGTTGACGTTACAAGATCGACCATGCGTTCGGCGCCGTGCAGCCTGCCCCATAAGTAGTCATTCTCGCGGTAATCGCGGCTGAAGAACGCTCCGAAATTATAGAACTCAATGCCTCGCAGGGTTGCCCGCGTTCCGCCTTCGCGGATGGATCGTGCGTCTTCCGGCGAGATACGATCAACCTTCACGGCGTTGTATTCTCCCAAGCCATCACTTTGTAGCAAGGGCAGGGTGGCGACATCATAAAAGGGGAAGCCAAGATATGTCAGCAGCATGCGTCGTTTCAGGTTCTTGGGCATCTCTTCCAATGCATCAGCCAACATCTCCTCAGCCTTGAGGTCGGTTTCGGGAAGCAGCCTTTTGGCCGACAGAAAGTCCAGCACTGCGGCAGGATCTTTCTGCACGTCGCGGGCCAACGGTTTGAATTCATCACCGAGCAAAGCCGCGTCGTCAGCTTCGAAGTAGATCGCCAAGATTTCGTAGATCTTGCTTCGTGCCACATCGAGGGCATCGTCGGGGATATCCGGATCGGTCTCCCAGTCCCGCGACAGACGGCGAGCGAGCAATTGAAGCCGCCTGATGCGGAAACCGATATCGTGAGCACGGAAGAAAGCGATGGCATCACTGTTCGCCCCGCCGCTATCATCTGCGAGTGAAACAAGGCCTCTTTCTTCGATTGCTCGGCGCAATGCCGCTGCAATCATGCTGGTGTCTGCAAAAGCAAGTTCGGGCGCTGCAGCGTGGGTAACACTTGAGAGCCGCTCAATAATCCCGCTCAATTTGGTCTGCGCGTAGGCCTGAAACGCATAACCCGCTCGTTCGGCGGCCGCTTGTTGGGCCTTGGCACGCCAGTTGCCGAGCCGTTTGGGAGTAGGGCGGTTCAAAAACAGCGTGCGTCCGAACAGTCGCTCAACCGCTCGGTCTATTTCGGGCCGCAGCCCCAACACTATCTGGCGCAGTCTTTCGGCGTCACGCGATTGTTCTTCGATGCGCTCAAGGTTGTCTCGTATGGGTTGCTCGCGCGGTATAGTAGAAAGCGATCCGAAGATTGCACCGAAGAATCCGATGGATTGATCGGCAGTGACAGACTTTCGCGGGCATGTCGAACTGCTTCGGCTGAATTCACCACCACTTGTA
>JBCBHD010000297.1:0-3900 GCA_038526115.1 Pseudomonadota bacterium
AGCGCATGGCTGGACGCAGGATGAGGTTGAACTCGTCCCCGTCGTGGCCAGCGGAGACAAGGTCCTTGACCGACCCTTGGCGGAAATTGGGGGCAAAGCGCTGTGGACGAAAGAGCTTGACGCCTGGCTCGCCGAAGGCCGGATTGATGTAGCGGTCCATTCGGCCAAGGATGTTGAAACACTCCGTCCAGACTTGTTCCATTTCGCCGCGTTTCTTCCCCGTGCTGACCGGCGCGACAGTCTCGTGGGGGCAAGGTCGATTGCCGATATTCCTGAAGGGGCTGTTGTCGGGACAAGCGCCCCGCGCCGTGCTGCACAACTGCTGAACCTTCGGCCTGATTGCAAAGTGGTGACCTTTCGCGGGAATGTTGCGACGCGTCTTGGGAAGCTTGAAGCGGGGGAAGCCGACGTAACTTTTCTGGCGGCGGCAGGCCTTGAAAGGCTGGATCAGTCCGAAGTCGGCGCGCCTCTGGATGAGGCTGAGTGGATCCCGGCTGCGGCGCAGGGCGTGATCGCGCTTGAATGTCTCACCGCCAATGCTGATGCTACTTCGGCTTTGTCTGCGCTGGACGATAGCGGCACTCGTGCTGAGCTTGAGGCCGAGCGCGCATTGCTGGCGGCGCTGGGAGGCACCTGTCACAGTCCGGTGGCGGTTCTTTGTGAACACTCTGATGGCTCATTGTCGATGCGTGCGGCTTTGTTCAGCCCTGACGGCAGCGAGCGAGTTGAGGGGACTGCGAAGTCAACTGCGGGCGATCATGGACCTATTGGCGCATTGGCGGAGCAACTGTTGAGAGAGGCGACCTCTGCCATCACGGACCATTTCCGTACAGAGGGATGAGTAAGGTCCTGGCCATCCGGCCCGAGCCGGGGCTTTCATCGACGCTGGAATCTGGTCGTGCGCTTGGTCTTGATATCATCGGTAAGCCGCTGTTCGAAATCGTGCCTGTGGCATGGGATTGCCCGGACCCGGCAACGGTCGACGGCCTGCTTATTGGAAGCGCCAACGCCATCCTGCACGGCGGGGAACAGTTGCACCACCTTATGGGCAAGCCGGTTCATGCTGTGGGCAGAACCACCGCTGAAACGGCACGCGCTGCGGGGTTCCAAATCGCTGCCATCGGGCAGGGTGGCTTGCAGAATGTCCTTGATACGGTCGAACCGCCAGCGCGCTTGTTGCGGCTAGCCGGAGCGGAGCACGTCTCGCTCACCCAGCCGAGTGAAGTTGGTATCCAGACCGAAATTGTATATAAAAGTAACACTCTAAGTCTTAAATCTGATGTCATTTCTGCGATTGGAGGTGACCCGATTATTCTGCTTCATTCAGCCGCAGCGGCGCGTCACTTTGCATCCGAGTGTGATAGGTTGGGCTTGAAACGCGAGCGATTGACCTTAGCTCTCCTTGGACCAAGGATCGCCGAAGCAGCCGGACACGGTTGGAAGGGCGTGTGTGTATCGCCCCACCCAAACGACAACGCGCTGCTGGAAATGATCCGGGACATGTGCGTATAAGATGTTAAATCCCCCGCGCCTTCGGGCCAAAACCCAACGCCTTCGGGTGAAAACAGGGTCGCAGAACGGACTATAATGGAATCGAAATACGGTAGCCGCCGAAAGCCTGCCTCCAACCGAGGATTTATGCTCGCTGCCCTCTCGTCATTCGCAGCGGGCGGCCTGCTGGTGGGCTATGCAGTCTGGTACAATGTGCGCGACGATGCGCCGCAGACGGCACAGGTAGCAGGGCCAAGTGACGCCACCAGCCCAACGGCAACGGAATCGCTCCCGGTCGCCACACTCAGTCCAACACCCGCAATCGAGGAAGCGATTGAAGCGCTCGATGGCGACAATTCGGAAGAAGCGGTGGAGGCTGTCACTCGTGTTGTGGCCGAACAGCAGGGAGGGCTGGACCAGAGGCTCGCAGCCGCAGAGCAGCGCCTCGCTCGCCTCGATCTGCAATCACAGGCCGCAGCGGGCAACGCTGCGCGGGCCGAGGGTTTGCTGATCGCGTTTGCAACGCGGCGCGCGGTCGAGCGTGGGGCAGAGCTGGGATATCTCGCCGATCAGCTGCGGTTGCGTTTCAGCGATCAGTGGCCGAATGCCGTCAGCACCGTCATCAATTTCTCCCGTGAACCGATCCGTATCGACAACCTCACCGCAAGGCTCGAAGGGCTTGGTCCGGAATTGGCGGAGCGAGAGGAAGAAGTGTCCTGGGCGCGGTTCCGGCGTGAGATTGGCGAATTGTTCGTGATCCGGCGTGAGAGCACCCCGTCTCCGCAGCCTGAGCGCAGGCTTGAGCGCGCACGCTATGCGTTGGAGCAAGGACGCTATCAGAACGCGATTGACGAGGTTCGGAATATGCCGGGCGCTGCAATCGCTGATGCATGGATCGCCGATGCCGAACGCTATCGCGATGCGATGGCTGCACTCGAAACCATCGAGACCGCTGCTGTGCTTGATCAGAGCGGGCTGCGAGACGGCGCAGGCAATCCGGTCCGGCAGCCGAGTCCACTCGACAACCCTGATGAAGAGTAAGCTTTAAGCTCTTAGCAATTCAGGCAAATCGCCAGAAACGCCGCGCGCTTCATCCATGAACCACGTCTTGAGCGGGCCGGTGCGCTGCACTGCAGACATGCCCAGGCGTCTGATCGCAGAAGCAGTCTTGCCCGGCGCGCCGAAGATGCGGGTCAGGCCGTCTGTCGCCAGCGCAACCATGAAACTGTCCAGCCCGCGCCAATTCTCATAGCGCTTGAGCAATTGCGCATCGCCGGGTTCAAGCCCGATCCGTGCGCCTTCAGCAAGAACTTCAACCAATGCGCCAACATCACGCAATCCCAGGTTGAGGCCTTGCCCCGCAATCGGGTGAATTCCGTGCGCAGCGTCGCCAACCAGCGCCAGCCGCTCATCCGTGATCTTGGCAGTGTGGTGAAACCCAAGCGGCCAGCTTGAGCGTGCACCCACACTTTCTACAATGCCCAGCACATCGCCCATGCGTTTCTGCACTTCGGCGAGAAAAGCCCTGTCACCCAACTTCATGACGGCGTTTCCATCGTCTTCCGACACAGTCCAGACCAATGAGGAACGGTGTGTGCCATCAGTATCGTCATTCATCGGCAGCAGCGCGAACGGGCCAGCCGGATAGAAGATCTCCCACGCGACATTGTCATGCGGTTTCGAGTGCGTCAGCCCGGCGATGATGGCGCGGTGCTTGTAATCCCACTTGGCAATGGTGATCCCGGCCTCTTCGCGGGTGGGTGAGCCGCGTCCCTCGGCAGCTACCATCAGGCGGCCTTTCAGTTTGCGGCCATCTGCCAGCATCGCGGCGACACCAAACTCGCTGCGCTGGCGTTCAGTGATTTCGGCCTTGGAAACCCAATGGATCAGCGGCTCTTGCGCTGCGGCTTCGAACAGGGCCAGACGCAAGCGCCGATTGGGGAACATACGCCCCAGCGTGCCTTCATGCGCTTGGGGCTGGAAATCGATCCGGCCCGGCTTGTTCTGATCCGTCACGGCAATGCTGGCAATGTCACAGGCGAATTGCTCAAGCCCGCTTGCAATCCCGATATTGCTGAACAGATGCCAGCTCGCGGTTGAGATCGCGGTGGCTCGATCGTCGAAACCTTCCTTTGTTAGTTCAGCCGGATCGGCCCGGTCGATGACGTGGCTCGACAGGCCCTTTTTCGCAGCCGCCAGAGCGAGTGTCATACCGACCAATCCTCCGCCCAGGATCAAAAGGTCGCGTGTTTCTTTTTCGACTGTACTCATCTGTCACCCAAGAAATCGATATTGCTTGCGTTCATTGCGAACACCACTTCACCGCACTAGAGGTTTCGCCGTGATCGACGCAAGAACGTTCCATCCTTTAAAAGCGCTGTTGTTTGCGTGGCTTCTTGCGCTTGGCGC
>JBCBHD010000298.1:0-3898 GCA_038526115.1 Pseudomonadota bacterium
GAGATTGGGTTCCAGAAGACACAAATTCCACATCAGGAGAAACGCCTTGACCCGTCAGCTCATTTGGTCGGTGGGATTGCTAGGGGGCGCTATATTGCTTGGCGCGCTGTTGATCGCTTTGCGCCCCGCTCCAGAGGAAGTTGAGCGCGCTGAGGAATCGCCATTGGTCGAAACAGTGCCGCTCACCGCTGCATCCGGGCCGATTGCCGTCATGGGATCGGGCACTGTACAAGCGCGCGATGAAGTGACGGTGTCAGTCGAAGTCTCAGGGCGGCTTACATACGTCAATCCGGCGTTCCGTGAGGGTGGCGTAGTCGCACGCGGCTCCGTGCTGCTGCGGATCGACCAGAGCGACTATCGCAACGATGTTCGGATCGCGCAGGCTGACGTTGCCGCTCAAGACGTCGCGGTTCTTCAGGCTGAGGAAGAGGTATCGATTGCTGAGGCCGAGCTGGCGCAGTTTGCTGCTCGCGAAGAGGCGCTCCAAAGCGCTGCAGGCACTGTCGGCATTCTGCCACCACGACAGATGGAAGATGATCCCACTGATGTCGTAACCGACCAGAAAGCGGAAACGGCGCAGGAAACTTCGCCAAGTTTGGCCACGCGCGAACCCCAATTGCGCTCCGCCCAAGCGGCGCGGGAGCGCGCAGCGGCCGGTCTAGCTGATGCGCGATTACTTTTGGGCAGGACCCGTGTAACTTCGCCATTTCGCGGGCTTGTTCGAAGCGAGGACGCAGCCGTGGGATCACTGGTTCAACCCGGACAGGCGCTTGGCTCGATAGTCTCTACCGAAGCCTATGAAGTGCGCATTTCTCTGACACCTGAAGAGGCCGCTTTGATCCCGGGTCTGCTTCAATCAAGCAACTCGCGCATCCCGGCCAGCGTCACGTCTGAATATGGCGGCAAGACCTATCGCTGGCCTGCTTTTGTCGACCGCGCCAATGCGATCCTCGACCCGGCCACGCGAAACATCGAAGTGTTTGTGCGGGTGCCCACGCCGCTTTCCTCCGGGCGCCCCGTCAGCGAAGATGCGACCGGATCGGTTCCGCCGCTGCTGCTCGGTGCATTTGTCGAAGTCGAGATCACTGGGGCAAGACTTGAAACTTATGCTGAGGTCCCAGCGCTAGCCGTTAGGCCCGGTAATGAGATTTGGGTTGTGCGCGATGGCACGCTTGCGATCGTACCTGTCCGCGTCATCCAGCGCAGCGATGAGGTGGCGTATATCACTACGCCAAGCCTATCGGAGGGTGGGCAGGTGATTGTGTCCAACCTCAATGCACCGATTGAAGGAATGGCAGTGCGGGTTGCCGCCGCAGAGCAAGGCTCTGATCCCGAATGAGCGAAGAGGCACTCGGCTTGCCCCATGAGGGGCCTCAAGATCGAGCGCGCGACCGGACGGGCGTGATCGCATTCATGGCGCGCAACGGCGTTGCAGCCAACCTCTTGATGATTGCCATGTTCATCGTTGGGATCATCTCGTTCGGACGGATCGTGCAAGAGGTCTTCCCGGAAAGCAGCTTAGACACGATCTCCGTGACGGTCAGCTATCCCGGCGCCACGCCAGCCGAAGTCGAACAGTCCATCGTTCAGCGGATCGAGGAAGCGGTTGAAGCCGTAGAAGGCGTCGACACCATCTCTTCCACTGCATCGGAAGGCAGCGGCACCGTTAATGTGGAGCTTGAAGAGGGCACCAATATCGCTGTCGCGCTCGACGAGGTAAAATCAGAAGTCGACCAGATTCAGACCTTCCCCGCTGAAGCCGATGAGCCTGATGTGCGCGAACTCACCACGCGTTCGGTCGTGCTGCGAATTGCGCTGTTTGGCGATGTGGGCGAACGTTCACTTAAGGAAACGGCGATTGCGCTCGAAGAGCAAATCGCAGCCATGCCTGAGGTCAGCTACGTGCAAACCAGTGCGGTGCGCGACTATCAGATCTATGTCGATGTCCCGCAAGAGCGCCTTCGAGCGTTAGGGCTTTCGCTGCCAGATGTCGCTCGCATCATTGGCTCTGACAGCCTCGATAGCTCTGCCGGATCTGTTGACACGGCGACGGAAGAAGTCCGGATTCGGACGATCGGACAAAACTACGATCAGTCCGATTTCGAAGAAATCATCGTAATCAGCAGCGCCGAAGGCGATCTCTTGCGGCTCGGCGATATTGCGACGATCCAGGATGGGTTTGAAGACGAAGATCTGATTGCGCGCTTCAATGATAAGCCGGTCGCATTCGTGGACGTCTACCGCACCAGCGATGAGCGCGTTCTCGACGTGGCAGCGGCGGTCAAGAATATGCTGGCCACGCAATACAATCCGCCGACAGGGATCGACTATGCGGTCTGGAATGACCAGTCGCAGGTGCTGCAAGACCGCTACACCTTGCTGCTGCGCAATGCGGGCTTCGGTTTAATCCTTGTTCTTGTTGCGCTCACTCTGTTTCTTGATCTGAGGCTAGCCATTTGGAGCGCGGTTGGCATCGGCGCGGTCTTTACCGGTGCGATTTTCCTGCTCGAAGCAGTGGGGTCGAGCATCAATATGTTCTCGCTGTTCGGCTTCATCTTGGCGCTTGGTCTGGTGGTTGATGATGCGGTCGTTGTGGGTGAGAACATCTATGCAGAGCGGGAACGCGGGCGCAGCGGCGTAGGCGCAGCTATTGCGGGCGCGCAGAGGGTTAGGGTGCCGGTGATCTTTGCGGTCCTCACAAGCATGGTTTCAGTCGTCCCGGTGCTCGCCGTGGGCGGCACAATCGGGAAAATCTCCGCTGACATTCCGGTGGTCGTTATCGCGGTTCTGACGCTGTCTTTGATTGAGGCCCTTCTGGTTTTGCCTCACCACCTCTCCAGCCTCCCCGCTGCGGGAGCCTATGCGAGCAATAAGGT
Organism: Pseudomonadota bacterium; assembly: GCA_038526115.1. GTDB lineage: Bacteria > Pseudomonadota > Alphaproteobacteria > Sphingomonadales > Sphingomonadaceae > Erythrobacter. The sequence continues at coordinate 2,877 of JBCBHD010000298.1, forward strand.
CACGCGCTTCTTTGAACGAGTGCAAGGTGCGGTGGATCGCCGGTTTAAAAGCTTCGTGAACGGTCCGCTAGACCGAGCACTGCAATTCTCGGTCAAGGCGCCGCTCGTGGTGATGTCCGGCGCGGTGGCATTGCTGATTTTTATGGCATCGCTGGTTCCCGCTGGCATCATCAAGTCGAGCTTTTTCCCTGACATTGAAGGTGATGTGATCTCCGCTTCAGTTGAGTTGCCAGCAGGCGCGACGGTAGAGCGGACCGCGCAAGTTGCGGCGAAGCTCCGCGCTGCTGGCGACCGCGTACTCGCTCGCTATTCGAGTGAGGAAGAAATTGAAGCCGGCGCCACTCCACCCTTTGTCGAAGCCATATATTCAACCATTGGGCAGCGCGCTGTTGGCCAAGGTGGTCCGCAAGGCACACGCAATCAAATCTCTCCAAACTTGGCTGATGTGCAGATCGCGCTTGTAACCTCCAGCGAACGCGAGGTGAGCGCCCGCGAGATCGAGGAAGCATGGCGCGAGGAAATCGGCGAGCTCCCTGAAGTCAAATCGCTTTCGATCACATCGGATGATGTCTCCTTCGGATCAGCGGTCAACGTCCAGCTGTTTGAAAGCGACCCGGAAGCGCTCGATGATGCGCGCCAGCGCGTAATGGCCGGGATCGCGCGGATCAACGGCACTTTTGACATTCAAAGCGATCAAGATGCCGGGATGCGCGAAATTGAGCTGCGATTGAAGCCCGCTGCCCGGTCTCTCGGCATCACCGTCGAAGATCTCGGCAGCCAAGTGCGCGCGGCGTTCTTTGGTGCGGAAGCGGTGCGGGTCCAAAGAGGCCAAGAAGACGTGCGCGTCTATGTTCGCTTGCCGCAGCAAGAACGCAACTCGATCGCCGATATCGAACAATTCCGCGTGCGAGTGCCAGACGGTGGTTTCACCTCACTAGCAGCCTTGGCTGAGGCAGAGTTTACGGAAGCTCCCGCAACGATCCGCCGCGAAGACGGACGACGCGCGGTCACGGTCTTTGCCG
>JBCBHD010000299.1:0-3881 GCA_038526115.1 Pseudomonadota bacterium
ACTCGTAATTGTCGAGCGCCGAAATCTGGATCTCGCTGTCGAAGTGGCCGATGTTTGAAACGATCGCCATGTTCTTCATGTTCTTCATGTGCTCGCCAGTGATGACGTCTTCGTTGCCAGTGGCCGTCACGAAGATATCGGCGCGCTTTACAGCTTCATCCATCGAGACGACTTCGTAGCCGTCCATCGCCGCCTGCAGTGCGCAGATCGGATCAATCTCGGTGACCATGACGCGGGCGCCGCCATCGCGGAGCGAAGCAGCCGAACCTTTGCCGACATCGCCGTAACCCGCGACGCAGGCAACCTTACCGGCCAGCATTACGTCAGTGGCGCGGCGGATTGCGTCTACGAGCGATTCCTTACAACCATAGAGGTTGTCGAACTTCGACTTGGTCACGCTGTCGTTCACGTTGATTGCCGGGAATGGCAGTTTGCCCTGCTTGGCGATCTGATAAAGACGCATCACACCGGTAGTAGTCTCTTCCGACACGCCTTTGATGTTCTGCACCGACTTGGTGAGGTAACCTGGTTTCTCAGCGACATAGGCTTTGAGCGCGCGCTGGAATTCGATCTCTTCCGCATTTGCGGGAGCTGGCAGTTCTTCACCGGCTTCGATGCGCGCCCCCCACAAGGCAAACATCGTCGCATCGCCACCATCGTCAAGGATGATGTTCGATGTGAGGTCAGGATCGGCTTCCGTCGACCAATCGAAAATGCGACCGACATAGTCCCAATAGTCTGCCAGCGTTTCGCCTTTGATCGCGAAAACTGGGATACCTTGATCAGCAATTGCGGCTGCGGCGTGATCTTGCGTTGAGAAGATGTTGCAGGTCGCCCAGCGCACTTCCGCTCCAAGAGCAACCAGCGTCTCGATGAGCACGGCTGTCTGGATCGTCATATGCAAAGAGCCGGTGATGCGAGCGCCCTTGAGCGGCTGCGATGCGCCATATTCTTCGCGCAGAGCCATCAGGCCCGGCATTTCGGTTTCAGCGATGGCAATCTCATCGCGGCCATATTGCGCGAGCGAGATATCTTTAATGATGTATTCGTGTGTCAATGCTGCGGTGGCCACGGGGTTGGTCTCCTGACTGCGAATGGCCAGCGAGAAGTGGTCTCGCCGTTATGCTCGCAGCCCATAGCGACCCGACCACGTCGGCGCAATCAGCTTATAAAGAATTCTTTATATGTAACCTTCGCTAGCGATCCTGTGAGGCCGCCATTTGGCGACTGCCGGGCCAATCATAAGGTAACCGAACAGACCGCGGTGAAGCCTTCGCAGCGGGTTCTGCCTGCGCGATCATCGGTGCCGTTGCCGGCTTTGGAGCCAATAGTTCTCTGGCAGCCTCATAAAGCCTGGCGCTATCGGGGGCATCGCTCAACTCGCGTGTCACCTGCTTTAACTCGGCGCAGCCCATCCAAGGATGCCCATCACCATATGTGTTGGCCATGCTCACACCGATCCGATCAAGCGCACGCTTGCTGCCTTTTGCTCCGTGTTTCGCAACTAAGGACTGACGCAGTTCAGCGCTCGCGCGGTTGAGGTGTTTGAGATGCTTTGCTGCGAAGGCGTGGTAATCACTCTGGAAGTCATGCGCGCTGCCCCGGCAACGCAGACTTGTCACCATCAGCATGATATCGAGTTTGCGAATTGAGCTCGCGCTGGTTGCCGCTGCGTCATTCTGTGGCGCAACAGGCGTCGTGCCTGCCGTCAGTGTCGTAGCAAGCACACACGCTGCCGCGACCAATTCTGGATATTTCATGGTCCCTGTCTCCTGGTCAGAGTCTCCTGGTCAGACTCAAGCGCCCCCACCTGGCAAACACAGGATCACCGCTCGCGTTTACGTCTTATTCAACGGCCACGGTGAAGCGATCTTAACCACGCGGCTGATGTTTTTCGGCCATTGCTGCTGGGGAGAGAGGCCCTATATCGGCGCAGACGGCGCAGGTTCTTTGGACAACCCCCTGGCGCCAAGAAGCTCCAAGGAGGATGCGATGACGATTTCGGTGGGTGACAAGCTTCCAGAAGTGACGATGGTGAAAGCGACCGCAGAAGGTCCACAACAAGTTCAATCGAGCGAGTATTTCGCAGGCAAGAAGGTCGCGCTGTTCTCAGTACCCGGAGCATTCACCCCGACCTGCTCTGCCAAACACCTCCCAGGCTTTGTCGAGAAGGCCGAAGACCTGAAGGCCAAGGGCGTCGATGAAATCGTGGGCACCGCTGTCAACGATGCCTTTGTCATGGGCGCTTGGAATTCCGCCGCCGGATCAGATGACATCACCATGCTCGCCGATGGCAATGGCGACTTCGCTGAAGCGGTGGGCCTGACGATGGACGGGTCAGGCTTCGGGATGGGCAAGCGCGGCCAGCGTTTCTCGATGGTCGTGAATGACGGTGTGGTCGAGCAGCTGAACGTCGAAGCACCGGGCGACTTCAAGGTCTCCAGTGCGGAACATATGCTCGGTCAGCTCTGACAAATTCCATCGAACTCAGGAAAGGGCGCCCAGTTGAGGCGCCCTTTTTATGCCACGCTCCTTGCAATCCCAAGATCGGGCAGGAGCGATATCGTTAGGTATCAGCCGATGCAGAAATGCTAGCCCGGAATGTGTGTCATTGCCGACAGAATTTCTGCTTCAGCAGCATGCCGGTCCCCATCCAGAATCAGATATCGGTGATTGCCATCGGGATCTGGTTCCCAGGTCGCCATACCTCCTGTATCCGCCCTTAGCTTGCCACGGGGGCTCAACGACCAGAACCGATCCGAATCCGGCAGAGCGGCAAACATCACAGCGGTCTGATCGAAGGACGAATTATCGAGGATCTCACCGCGAAACTGATCTTTGATCCAGGGCGCGTACTCGCTGAAATGCAGATATCCTTCATAGAGCGGGGTCGTCTTGGGATGGTCGTTCAGCTCTTTGCCCACTTTCAGAGCCTCGCCAACTTCGTAGCCGCTGAAGATGATGGGCCTGTCGATATTCTCCAGAACAGCTTGCGTTACGCCAGGCATGTTCCCATCGAAGTTCCATTCGGCACCACTCGCCGTCCTGCCATCAGGAAATTGCCCGCCCATAACGACCAAGCATCTCACTTTTTCGTCGACGAGTGCTTTGCCTGAGAGCGGAGAATTTTCGTCGGGACCGGATTCGAGGAGATCGCGAATATTCGCAAGCGGCCCCACTGTAACAATCGTGATCTCATGAGCCGAAGCCTCGGCCAGGATCTGCCGATAGAGCGGCACGGCCCACAGGACATCCTGAAGCGCCTGCCGATCATGCGGAAAGCGGTCCGCGATCGGTTTTGTGTAGTTCCACTCAGTCCGCCAGATTTCAGACTTGCGCACCGCAAGCGGCAATCTCGGTCGTCCGTAATACCGGTTCACCGCCGCCAAGGCCGGCATGGCGTATTCTTCGTGAGACCAGCTTATGATCGCACGCAGATCGAGCATATCGCGGTCAGCATAGTGATGCAGCATCGCGATGGCGCCCAGATCATCGGCGTCACCGCCAAAATCGGTATCGAAGATGATTTGGGGAGGTTCGGAATCGCTACCCGATGGCGCGCAGTCAAACGCCGTAGCCGGGTAGGCAAAACCGAACATGCCGACACCAAGCAAACCGATGCCAATCCGGCGAATGACGCTGAGTATCATACCCCTCCCCAGGTGATTCCGAGGTCAGTAGCCCATCAAGCTCATCACTTCCTTACGGCTGCGATGATCTTCGAGGAAGCAACCCATCATCCGGCTAGTCATCATGCCAACGCCATGCACCTTTACGCCGCGTCCGGTCATGCAACCATGCTCAGCTTCGATCACAACGGCAACGCCGCGCGGTTCAAGGTTTTCCCAAATGCACTCTGCAACTTCGGCAGTCAGGCGCTC
>JBCBHD010000300.1:0-3879 GCA_038526115.1 Pseudomonadota bacterium
GCTCTTTGACACGCCCAGATTGCGTTGGACGCAGCGCAGGGTCACCGGCAGCGTGTCAAAGAGCATTTCGAGCTTTGCAGTCGCATTGGGTGCCACGGTCAATATGAACGGCACAGCGATGTATTTGGGCGTCATCGCGATCTTTGGAGCACAGGCCTACAATGTCGAGCTGACTTGGATTTCTTACTTGATGATAGGCCTCACGGCGACGCTGGGCGCCATCGGCACCGCCGGTGTTCCGGGAGCTGGACTGATCATGATGAGCCTTGTTCTGTCAGCAATCGGTGTCCCGCTTGAAACCATCGCCTTTGTCGCTGGGATCAACCATCTGCTCGACATGATGCGCACGATGACCAATGTTACCGGTGATGCCGTTGTCGCGGTTTCTGTTGGCCGGATGGCAGGAGAGATCGACGTTAAGGAATATGTCTCAGCCGTTGATGTCTAGGCGGTGCTAAGCCGCTTCTGCCAAAGCTCCGCTGAGTCGCTCGGCCGATCCCATCGCTAGGGTCCAACCCAGCATTCCATGCCCGACATTTACCGCAATGCCTGGCTCCAGCATCCCAATGATAGGCTGCGAGCTAGGCGTCATTGGGCGCAAACCAGCCCATCCCGCATCGGCCTCTGAGAAGATTGCGGCTTCTGGCAAAGCATCACGTGCGGAGGCGATCATGGAAGCCATTCGTTGGCCATCAACCTCACTCGTCACCTTTCCCATTTCCGCGATGCCCGCCACCAGCATGCGATCTCCGCAATGTGTGAACACCAGTCGCCGCGAATTGTCGGTAATCGATACTTGCGGTGCTGCATTGCCGATTGGAGCGGTGAAAGAGTAGCCTTTCATCGGCTGAATGGGCAGCCGGTGACCTAAGGGTGCGAGAAGGTCATTGGCCGCGTGACCATTAGCGATCACTACACAGTTGCAGTTCAAGACCTCGCCATCAGCAAGATGCACCCATGTTTCTTGTCCCGCACGCGAAATTCGATGAACATTCGCTCCACCACGAAATCCAGCGCAGTAATTCGCTTTGAGATGCGCCATCAGCCCACTGCTGAAAGCATGACAATCGCCCGTTTCGTCTTCAGGCGCATAGAGAGCCCCAGCAATTGTATCAGGGCTATGCTGCAGCGTCGGCTCAATCTCGAATACCCGCTCGCGGTCGATGAGTTCCTGCTTGAGTCCAGTGGCACGTTTTGCTTCGAGGAGCGGGCGCGCTGCCTCCACCTCCGCATTATCGCGCATCAAGACTAGTTTGCCCGAAACTCTATGGGCAAATTCAACTGGCACATTGTTGAGCAAACGCTCCATTGCCAAGCGCGAATGGGCAGCGAGTTTTAGCACAGCCAAAGTGTTGCGGTGATTTGCTGAATTTGAGGATTGCCCGAGTAAGCGCAGCAGCCAGTCGAAATAGCCTCTCTCCCCGCACAGGCTCATCCTGAACGCTTCGTTCTTGCCCATGAGCAAGCCTGGTATCTGAGCGAAGATACCAGGCCCTGCGAGCGCATTGGTGTGGCTGTAGCTTAGCTGGCGGCCGTTCCCGAAAGAGGCTCCCAAAGCGACGTCTTGTGCACGATCAAGCACTGTGACCGACCAACCGTCTCGTGCGAGCGCGTATGCGGTGGAAACCCCAATAACGCCCCCCCCAACGACAATCGCAGTTTTCTTGCCCGACATCGGAAGAGAGTGCGTCGAGACGCTCGCGGTGCCCAGTACTTCAAATGCCTAGGCCCATAGCCGCCATCTATGCGGTTCGGACGGCACAAAGAGATTATGCATCCTGCTTTCAGAGCGATGTCGATCAAAACTTGGCATCACCAGATTCTAGGGCTCCTAATCGCAATGGCAGCTTTTGGGTCGTCACCAGCCGGTCCGCTTTTAGCTGGAAGCTCAATAGACCCGATAGTCGGCTTGCGGGTTTGGATGCGATCTTAGATTGAGGCAGCTCTTGGGGTGGGAGCGGACGATCCAGTTAGGGTTTCCTACGAGATAGCTCACTTTCGCCAGAAACCATCTCGAGCTACGAAGATTGCTCTGATCAGAGCCCATGCCTACCTATCAGGAGCAATCATGCTCCCCGCGTATCAGTCAGAGTCAGCCGTCGCTTGGCGTATCATCACTATTCCGCGTTCGCCACATTTGACGTGCAGCACTCTCATCAGAGCAGCTTTCAACAGAGAGCCCCTTGATCTGGTGAACATCGCTCTTGCCTGATCTGGTATCTGCCGCGAGCGTCAGACACATTTCCGGTGAAGCGGCGGGGCGAATGGTTCCGTCTTCTCCAAAGCTGATTTTCTGGGCCTCGCTGTCATCACAAGCGGCCAGCGAAATGTCCGTGCCGGAAACAGAAACGCAGACGTCATATTCCGGCATGACAAGAACATTGTCTGCAATACGGCTTGCATCAAAAATCTGATCGCTGCCCAGACTGCCGGTATAGCTATAGCAGGTATGGCCTTGCAGCCCATTGGCCGGATCAACACTTTCGCGCCCGCCCGCGATATCTAGGCAATATTCATTGGTGGTGCTGTCGAGCGGATCGACCAAAGCAATCTCAACCGCATCGGCGTTAGAGCTGGTTTCTGCCGTAGTAGTATCTGCTTCCGGCGCTGTGCTTTCCTGGGAACAGGCGGTGACAGCTATAGCGATTGCGGCGAGGGAAAGATGATTTTTCATGGGATGGATACTCCAAATCTAAAACCGAATGAGAGACTAACGACACGCAACATGCTGTTTATTCGACAGTCTTGCGCATCAACACCAGATTGTCGAGCACGAGATTGGATGACCAGATAAATTCGGCATCAGCGTCTGCATCATCAAACACCGATGTGAAGTTGGTGTACGCCTTCTTGTTGTCCACACCGACCACATCATTGGTGTAGGTGACTGCATTGGGCCAGGTGGCATCGTCAAACTCAGGTGCCGTCCAGTCGGTGGGAATTTCCCAGTAGGCAGCGGACATCTTGGTTCCATCGCTACTGGCCACGCTCGCACAGGATGAGCTGTCACGAACATTGCCATTGTCGACCAGGCAGGCGCGGTCATTCAGCGGAGACGTGTAGAATGTCTGTGCCTTCCAGCTATCATCGGTAACCGCGACGGTCTTTCCTGACGCATCTTGCAGCTGGGCTACCAGCCCAGCATCGCCCGGATGATAGGAGCTATTGCGGTTCTGTTCGGAACCAATACCTAGATTTTCTTCCCAATCGACACCCATTATCGCGATAGTTAGCGGCCGCGATGCCTTGAAGCGCACGACGTTGGAATTGAACGGTGTGAAGGGGACCGGATCGACGGCCAAGAGCTTTCCGTTCACATGAAGCTCAAAATAGTTGTCGGCAAAAATGTACAGCGTAAATTCTTCATCTCCACCGGCATCCATCAGGGGAACAGAAGAAAGATCAAGTGCTTCCAACTTCTCTAGCGTTTGCCCTCCACATTCATTGTAAAGATCGACCGCTTTAGGCGCTGTTTCGAAATTTGTATTCGCAGGCACAGTCCATGCCTTGCCATCATCGCTGCTTATGGTGCCGACCGCACTGACGCGCGAACCGTCTCCACAGTCTACCAAACCTGCCTGCGTCTCTTGCGCCAATCCGGTTGAATAGCTTGCGCCACTGGCCGCGCCTTCGCCGTCGCCAACAACTGGCTCTTCATCGCTGGCCGAACACGCTGAAAGAAGAATGCTCGCGAACACGAGTGATTTGATTGTGAGTTTCATGCAACATCGTTACTCCAACGAACTTTGGTTTGACCAGAAAAAACGCTCGTTCTCAGCCAATGAATACGTCCGTCTTGGGAATGAGGCTGAGGCAGATTGAATGCCTGAAATTAGGGTCGTGAGCCGAAGGTCCGCTTCTCATCTCTCGTCAGCTAAA
>JBCBHD010000301.1:0-3831 GCA_038526115.1 Pseudomonadota bacterium
GACCGAGCCACCTGAATGGCGCTCCAGCTCGCCCGCCAATTCTCTCCAGCCTTGCGGCATTGGCGCTTACAGCAATTGGAGTGGCCAGTTACGCGTTGCTGAGAGATCAGTCCGGATCATTGAACGAGATTTTTGAATAGGGCGACGAGCCCAACTTCATCGTTCACAACGCACACCTCATCGCGCGTTCAGGTTACGCTTTTTACTTCTGAACAGGTCGAACTGGGTTCTGAAATGGGCATTTTGCCGACGTCAGGGGTGTGTGATGAAAAAATTTGTTGGTGCGATGTGTGCGACTGCGCTGGTGCTTCCCGGAATGGGCAGCGCGCCCATGGCGCAGCAACCTTCATCCGAGTCCGTTCCTGAGCGGACGAGCCGTGATGGCTATTGCCGGTTGCCCGCAGCTCTGCCTGATCTCGGCCCGGAAACCGCGCAGAACCAGCAACGACCGGGGCGCGGTGTGTCGCCGCGAGAACGCCGGACCGAAATGGCATTGCCGCCGCCTGCTCCAGCAATCGCCCCGGCACCTCCACCACCAGCCGAGATTGCGTCTACGGACGAAAGCTCCGCGATCGCAGTCACGGGTTCTCGCGTTTCTGATTCCAGCTTCGATAGCGCCGCACCTGTTGGAACTGTCACTGCCGATGAAGCGCCAGCCGCGACCAGCTTGCCAAGACGCCCTGTGCCGCCACTTCCCGGGCCACCACCTCGCCCGCAACCACAACCCCAATCGGGTTTGCTGACGGCTGGCGAGCATGATGATTTGCTCAATCACGAACTCTATGCGGACTACATCCGCAAAAGTTCCGTCGGGCAGCAGGTCCGCGATTTGCCGAAAGTGGACACGAGCCGCTTGCTGACGGTCGAGGTGCGCGATGGCAAAGGTCGAGCCGTTCCGTTTGAGCAGATTGAACTGCGTTGCTCTGACGGCAATTCGCTGAAACTGCGAACGGTTGCCGATGGCAGCGCGGTGTTCTTTCCTGAACATGACCGCCTGAGTTCTGAAGTTTGGATCCGCGCGAGTGGCAGCCAGTGGCGCAAAGTTATCCTTTCGAATGAACCCGGCGCACAGACGGTTAAAATCCGCAGCCGTGATGCAGCCCCGCAGGTGCGCAAACTGGATCTTGCGCTGGTGGTTGATGTGACCGGCTCCATGTCGGACGAACTGCGGTATCTTCAGGCCGAGCTGTCTTCGATTGTCAGCGACTTGAAAGCCCGCCACGATCAGCTTGATATAAGGGTTGGCTTCACGTTCTACCGGGACAAGGGCGATGCCTTCGTCACCCGCACGTTTAAGCTTGATGGCGATATCGAAAAGGCACGGGGGCATATTGCCGCTCAGCGCGCCAATGGCGGTGGCGATTACGAAGAGGCGATGCAGGATGCCTTGATCCGCGCTGCCAATCAGCCGTGGCGCGAGGATGCAGTCAAGACTTTGCTGCTGGTGGCAGACGCGCCGCCGCACAATCAGGATATTCCGCTAACCTGGACCGCGACCGAGCATTTGCGTAACGAACGTGTTCACATCGTACCTGTTGGCGCATCCGGCGTTGCGGATACGGCCGAGTATGTGATGCGGGCGATGGCTGCCATCACGCAGTCGCGCTACACGTTCCTTACCGAAGACAGCGGGATCGGCAATCCCAAGGCTCCGCCCGCTATCGATTGTTATCTCGTCACGCGGCTCGATCAATTGCTGCGCCGCGTGATCGACAGCCAGCTGTCTGGCCGCCGGATTGAGCCGGAGAAGAACGAGGTGATCCGCAGCGTTGGACAGTACGATGCCGGACGCTGCGTGTTGCCGCCAGATTTCGCGCAACGCAGCGATCCAGCATAAACAGGCTTATCTTCCAAGGCGTTTCGCTGTAGCGGCACTTGACGAGCCGGGGAAACCGGCACCACCCTCGCGCATACGTACGCACGTAAGGAATCCGAATACACCGTCATGCAGCTTGTTATCGTTGAATCGCCCGCCAAGGCGAAGACTATCGAGAAATATCTGGGGGCCGATTTCAAGGTTCTCGCTTCCTACGGCCATGTCCGCGACTTGCCGCCGAAAGACGGCAGCGTGCGCCCGGATGAGGATTTCGCGATGGATTGGGAGCTGTATCGCGACAAGCAGAAGCGCTTCAAAGAGATCAGCGATGCGGCCAAGGATGCCTCGCGCCTGGTGCTCGCGACTGACCCTGATCGTGAAGGCGAAGCGATCAGCTGGCACGTGCAAGAGCTGCTGAGAAAGCGCAAAGCGCTGCCGACCAACGTGGATCGTGTGACATTCAACGCGATCACCAAGTCCGCCGTGACCGAGGCAATGAAGAGCCCGCGCGAGCTCGATCAACCTTTGATAGACGCCTATTTGGCGCGCCGTGCGCTCGACTATCTGTTCGGGTTTACGCTGTCGCCGGTTCTTTGGCGCAAGCTTCCCGGCGCGAAATCCGCGGGCCGTGTGCAGTCGGTGGCGCTGCGCCTGATCGTTGAGCGTGAGCGCGAGATCGAAGCGTTCAAGCCTGATGAGTATTGGTCGGTTCTGGCGAAGCTTGAACAGGATGGAACCGAGTTCGATGCCCGACTGGTAAAGTACAAAGGTGAGAAGCTTGAAAAGCTCTCGCTCGGCGCTGAAGGCGTGGCGATGGAGGCCAAGGCCGCGGTAGAGGCCGGGCGCTTCACGGTCGAGGGGATCGAGACCAAGCCGCTCAAACGCAATCCTGCTCCTCCGTTCACCACTTCGACGCTGCAACAGGAAGCCGCTCGCAAGCTTGGCTTCTCGGCCAGCCACACGATGCGATGCGCGCAGTCTCTCTACGAAGCGGGCGCCATCACCTATATGCGTACCGATGGTGTGCAGATGGATGGCAGCGCGATTGCCGCTGTGCGCGGAGAGATTGGTCAGCGCTATGATGCAGCCTATCTTCCGGAGAAACCACGCTTTTACAGCACCAAAGCCAAGAATGCTCAGGAAGCGCATGAAGCTATCCGGCCAACCAATTTTGGCCGCGATCATGCGGGAAGCGGTGATGAAGCCAAGCTCTATTCGCTGATTTTCAAGCGGGCGATGGCCAGCCAGATGGCTGCTGCTCAGCTAGAGCGCACCACTGTGACACTGCGCGATGCGACCGGCCAGCATGAACTGCGCGCCACCGGGCAGGTCATCAAGTTTCCCGGCTTCTTTGCGGTCTATCAGGAAGGGTTTGACGACAAGAAGGACGAAGACGAGGAAGGACTGCTGCCATCGCTGAAGGATGGTGACAGCCCGGCCAAGAAAGCGGTGGAAGCGAACCAGCATTTCACTCAGCCGCCGCCCCGTTTCTCCGAAGCAAGTCTGGTAAAACGGCTCGAAGAACTCGGCATTGGTCGCCCTTCAACCTATGCCTCGACGATCCAGACCTTGCGTGATCGCGATTATGTGCGGGTCGAGAAAAATCGCTTCTTTGCAGAGGATAGCGGGCGCTTGCTGACCGCCTTCCTCGAACGATTCTTCCCGAACTACGTTGCGTATGAGTTTACCGCCGGGATGGAGGACGAGCTTGATACCGTTTCCGACGGGCGCGAAGACTACAAAGAGCTGCTGTCGAACTTCTGGAAGGACTTCAAACCGAAAACCGAAGAGGTGATGGAGAAGCTGCCTTCGGAAGTGACCGAAGTGCTGGACGAATATCTCTCCGACTATCTCTTTCCACCGCGCGATGATGGCAAGGACGCACGGTTCTGTCCGCTGTGCGAAACCGAAGGGCGAGAAGGCGGCAGGCTCTCGCTGCGTGGAGGCCGTTTTGGAGCATTCATCGCCTGCGCGAATTACCCGGAATGCAAATTCACGCGCCGTTTTGCCCAGCC
>JBCBHD010000302.1:0-3821 GCA_038526115.1 Pseudomonadota bacterium
GCAGGAAATGGGTGATGTCCAACCTTCCAGCGGGAAGGTGCCGATCCTGTGGGATGAAGAAGCGGTGATCTGGGACAGTCTCGCTATCCTGGAATATTGCGCCGACAAGGTCGGGCGTGATCGCTATTGGCCAAAGGATGAAGCGGCGCGCGGTATGGCTCGCGCCATGGTCGCTGAGATGCACTCCTCCTTTGCCTCGCTCCGCAGCGAGATGCCTCTGAATGTGCGCCGCCGTATCCAGCTGGAAAACGTATCGGATCAGACTCGCGCCGATATCGTGCGTATCCTTGGCCTGTGGGCCGAAGCGCGTGCGCGGCATGGCAAGGCTGGACCATTCCTGTTCGGCACTTATGGCGCAGCAGACATCTTCTTCGCCCCTGTTGTCTTGCGGTTCATGACTTATGGCATCGGTGTTCCCGGTTTCGCCCAAAGCTACATGCAGGCGATGTGGGAACACGCCTGGACGCAGGAATGGATCGGTGCTGCGGAAGATGAGCAATGGGTGATCGAACAGTTCGAAACAGTTGGCTGATGATGCGTTTGCGCTGTTGTTTTCCGCTGAAGTGGAAGGGCTGTTAGGTTCGCTGCTTGCGATTAAGCTTTGGCCTGCTACCCCTTTCGAATGCCCTCAACCCTAGACCTCGCCAAACGCCTGATCGCCGCCCCTAGCGTTACACCAGCCACGGGTGCCGTTTTCGATGATATGGAAGCAATGCTCGCGCCGCTCGGCTTCGAAATCCACCGCTTCCAGCGAGGCGATGGCGAAGACGGCAGCGATGAAGCGCCGGTTGAAAACCTCTTCGCGATCCGCAGGGGGCCGGAAGGTTCCAAACACCTGGCTTTTGCCGGGCATTTGGATGTTGTGCCGCCGGGTGAGGGCTGGACTAGCGACCCGTTCGAGCCGACGGAACGAGGCGAGCTGCTTTATGGCCGCGGCGCCGTTGACATGAAAAGCGCCATTGCCGCCATGGTTGCCGCTGTGGCGGATGTGCCGCAGGAAGCCGGCACAATCAGCTTTATCATCACAGGCGATGAAGAAGGACCCGCACTGCACGGGACTCGCGCACTGATCGACTACATGAACGCGGAAGGCATCCGGCCTGATTTGTGCATCGTGGGCGAACCCACAAGCGTCCATCAGCTGGGTGACATGATGAAGATCGGGCGGCGTGGCTCTGTCAATATCTGGCTCACAGTTGATGGCACTCAAGGCCATGTCGCCTACCCGCACTTGGCGGACAATCCGATCCCGAAGATGGTGGCAATTCTGGCAGAACTGGATTCGCTGGTGCTGGACACCGGCACTGACTGGTTTCAGCCGAGCAATCTGGAAATCACCGAACTCGAAGTTGGCAACCGGGCGCACAACGTAATCCCGGCGCAGGCTAAGGCGCGCATATCAATCCGCTTCAATGACCTTCATACCGGTGCGAGCCTTTCCGAACGCGTCGGAGCGATTGCCGAGAAGCATGGGGGCACTGCGCTGCCGATCATATCGGGCGAGCCGTTTCTGACACAGCCCGGCGCATTTTCGAACATGCTGGCCGAAGCGATCGAGGCCGAGACGGGCAACAAGCCCGAACAATCCACCACGGGCGGCACCTCCGATGCGCGGTTCCTGCGCGCGGTTTGCCCTGTGATCGAATTCGGCCTGTGCAATGCGACCATGCACAAGCGCGACGAGGCTGTGGCCATCGCCGATCTCGATACGCTAGCCCGGATTTACACGCGCGCGGCTTTGGGCGCGCTTCAAGGAACCTGATATGAGCGAAACTGCACCCTCATCTTCTAGCTCAGCTGAAGGCATGACGCAGGAACCAAAGCGCGGGCTGTTTGGCACATGGTTCGCGATACCTCTGTGGCAGCGTGTGATCGCAGCTTTGATCCTCGGCATTATCGTCGGGATCGTTTGGGGACCGGGTGCGGAAAGCATCAAGATCATCGGCGATATCTTCATCGCTTTCATCAAGATGCTGGTGGTTCCGCTGATCTTCTTCAGCCTTGTTGCCGGTGTTGCCTCCATCGGAGACTTGCGCAAGCTTGGGAGTGTCGGCTGGCGTGCTTTGCTGCTGTTCGTGGTGACTGGTCAGATGGCTGTGTGGCTCGGCCTGGGTATCGGGACATTCGTGCAGCCTGGATCGGGACTGGATGCGTCCAGCATGAACCTCGATGCCGCGGCGCTGGAGCGGGCGCAGAACCGTCAGGAAGAAGCCGTGACGGTCCAGCAAATGATCCTGGAGATGGTCCCATCCAGCCCGGTGCAGGTGATGGCTGACGTCAATGTCCTGCCGCTCATCATCTTCTCGCTGCTGATCGGGATTGGCATCCTGATGGCGAAAGAAGAGGGCGAGCCTGTCCTCAAGATCTTCGAAAGCGGCAGCGTGATCATGCAGAAAGTCACCATGGTGGTGATGGAGTTGACCCCGTTCGGTGTTTTCGCGCTGATGGCTTGGGTTGCGGGGACACTGGGTGTGGAGGCGTTGCAGGCGCTGGGAATCGTGGTGATCCTCAACTATCTCGGCTGCTTCCTGATCATCGGGCTGATTTATGGCGGCATGATCAAGTTCATCGCCAAGCTGCCGGTGATCGACTTCTTTCGCGGCATCATTGATGCGATTGCGGTGAGCTATTCGACCGCAAGCTCGAACGCGACATTGCCGGTAACTTTGCGCTGCGCTCGCCGCAACCTTGGCGTCTCAAACTCTGTCGCAAGCTTCGTGATCAGCCTTGGCGCGACGATCAATATGAACGGCACCGCGATGTATCTGGGGCTGGCGACCCTGTTCGGCGCGCAGGTGTTTGGCGTGGATCTCAGCTGGGGTGACTACGTGATGATCTCCGTGCTCGGCACGCTGGGCGCGATTGGCGCAGCGGGCATTCCCGGATCGGGACTGATCATGATGGTGTTGGTCTTCGGCGCGGTCGGCGTGCCGCTCGAGACCATCGCGCTGGTTGCCGGTATCGACCGGATCATGGACATGATGCGCACGACGACCAACGTGTCAGGTGACGCGGCAGTGGCGACGACGGTTGCAAGCCTGACCGGCGAGATCGACAAAGCCGAGATGATCTCGGCGGATGATGTTTAGGATCACCTACGACGTTATTGCTTTGTAACGCGGTACCCGGCTGTTCGCAGTTCGCGCAGAAATGCACGCCAATAGGGCCGCCAAGGCTCAAGATCATCAGTGTAGCAAGTTCGTTCGATAGCAAGATTAGCGAATTTCTGACCAGAACTCCATTCGGCCTGAATACTCACGCTGACCTTGGGGGATTGCATGCCCAAGGTTTTCCGTCGCGGGAGGTCATTTTCTCCTGAAGCGACACCCCATGTCGTCATACCAATACGTTCTGCCGTCCACCCAAAGCGTCGCTCGAGCATCTCAATCTTGTCAGTCGGAAGTGCGACAGTGGCGCGGTCAAGTATGCGGGCTCGATCAGGGTCGCTGCAGATGAGAGTGGTCGCGTTCGCGACACTGGGGGAAAGGCCTGCCAAAAATAGCCCAGAGATCAGAACTCGATACATGTCTTAGCGTATCCTATCGCGTCAACCTAAGCGAATGAAACGCTGGATCCCCTCCGTTCTTCCCGCATTCCCTTCCCCGAGCTTATCCGCCCTAAACAGAGAAATCTAACTCTCCTCAACATACTCCACCGGCACAAACCGGCCTAATCCGCACCCTGCTCCGCGTTGGATCTGGCCGCCGAAATTCTCGATGACATAGATGATCTCTGTGTTGCACAGCTGGTTGATCGAGGTGTTGTACGAGAATGCCTCTCCTGAGCCGAGGCGCGGGCAGCGGTTGGGCAGCACGCTGCGA
>JBCBHD010000303.1:0-3784 GCA_038526115.1 Pseudomonadota bacterium
GTTTTCGCGAGCTTCCCGCGTCATACCAGCCATGGTGCCAGCGGCGCTGTTTGCGAGTTTGACAAAATCGGCGATGATCGGGTTTTCGCTTTGCATGGTGGCTATGTGGCGACGGGGGGGCAGATTGTCTAGAGTGTTACTTCGACAGCAGCGCCAGTTTCACCGGTGACGCCGCCATCGGGGTTTTCAGCGATGAACTGGTAATTGAGCAGCGTCGCAAAACACACCCATACAAAATAGGGCAACAACAGGAGCGCTGCATCGCGCCGAACCCGCCAGAATATGGTGATCACCGCAATCAGAGTGACCACCGCATAAATCAGGACAAACAAGCCGGCTGTCATATTCTGCATGCCGAAAAACACACCGGTCCATGCAAGATTACCGACAAAGTGAACCGCAAACACTATTATTGCCAGGCCACGGCCATGGGCTCCCCACGCGCTCACAATCAGCGCGAGTGAGAAACCAATCATTATGTACAAAACGGTCCACACGATCCCGAAAGCGGCAGGCGGCGGGAAGATGCTGGGCTTTTTCAGATTCTGGAACCAAAGCGTGTCGGGGCTGCCCAACTGTCCGCCCATGAAGCCAAGCAAAACGATCAGGGGCACGAGAAACAGCGACCAGCGCAGAAAGCTGGCGCGCAATTGCTCTTTTGAAGCCAGAAAATTCATCGTCTCTCCTGAACGTGCGACCGCGGCCACAGGCGCCTGATTCGCCTCAATCTGCGTAGGGCGGCGGGATACACATCTGTCAGCAAAGCGCCAAACACATGCGCTCACTCCGCCGCAATTGCGGTGCAAGAAAGCGCGAGAATCCCCAGTGAATCTCGAAAGATGATGAAATGGGCGTGCGTTTCGCCATCATTGTGCTAGCGTCGCCACATTCTTGCCGCGATTCGGGACGCAAACCGGTAAGAAACCATCCATTCGCGCGTCCTGCCCGATAAGGGGCCCAATTAGGGGAACGAGTTAAATGAAAAAGACCAACTTCGCTTCGATGCTCGCCGTCGCTGGCGGTCTCGCCGTTGCTACTGCTGCTTGCTCAGCACCTGCTGAAGAAGGCGCTGAAACTGCTGCTGACGAAACTGCTGTCGCTGCATGCGCTGGCGCTTGCTGTGCCGCTGCGTGTGAAGGCGCTGCTTGCGAAGGCGCTGGTTGCTGTGCCGCTGCATGCGAAGGTGCTTGCTGTGCCGCTGCATGCGAAGGCGCTTGCTGTGCCGCTGCAGAGTGCGAAGCTGCCTAAGCTTAACGCATCAAAATCACAAAACGGCCGGCTGCAGCGTGACGTTGCAGTCGGCCGTTTTGCTTTTCAGCCTGGTTTTGTTTTTCGCCCATGAGCCCTATGATCGGGAAAGCCGTGTAACCTTGAGACCTTGACCAAGCGAACTGGGAATTATGGATAAGCTGAAAGCCGCTGAAACAGTCATCGAGACAATCACGCAAATGGCGCAAGAACAGCGCCCCTTGATGCTCCGCGTTGTGCCGGAAGATGGTGCGAAGTTCTGGACGCACTACCCGGAAAAAGACGCTCGCGATGAATTCTGCAAGGCACGGTGGTATTATCACGTTCACGCACCGGGCAATCGCGACGCAGATGAACACGGTCATTTCCATCTGTTCCTGCACCGCACTCAACTTCCTGAGGGACTCGAGCCGAAAGTCTGGCCGCCTCAGGGCGAAGACGCGAAGGCACATGTTACCCACCTGATCGCGCTCTCGATCAACACCCTGGGCATTCCGCGCTCTTGGTTCACGGTCAACAGATACGTGACCAACGAATTCCTTTACCCCGCCGAAACGATGATCGAGCACCTCCCCGATTTCAACGTCGACCAAACCAAGGAAGATGATTGCGTCAATCGCTTCGTCACAGCGATGGTCGCGCTTTACAGCGAAGAGATCGAAGAATTGCTGCGCGAACGTGACGCTAAGCAAGCCGAGCTGCTGAAAGAGCATGGCGAGAAAGCATACGAGATGGCGTCTGGAGTGGAAGTTCTGTCTCAGATCCCGATCGATCTGGATGCCAAGATCAATTCGCTGGATTGGCCGGAAGAGGAAGTGGCTTAGCCGCGCGTTGCCGAGATCAGAAACTCGACATTGCCTTGAGGGCCGGTGATCGGACTCTCGACAATTCCTTCGATATCCCAGCCAAGCCCCTCCAGCCATGCACGAACTTCATCACACACCAGCGTATGTAATGCAGGTTCGCGCACAACTCCGCCCTTGCCCACTTCTTCGCGGGCGACTTCGAATTGCGGTTTGATCAGAGCAACCAGCTGGCATTGCGTTGCGGCCAGCTCAAGCGGTCTTTCGAGCACTTTCGCAAGGCTGATAAAGCTCGCATCGCAGACCACCCAATTGCAGGGCCGGTCGATCTGCTCCCCCGTCAGAATGCGCGCGCTCTTCTGCTCCAGCACCGTTACTCGCTCATCCTGCCTGATCTTCCAGGCGAGCTGGTTGGTCCCGCTATCGACAGCGAACACATGCTCCGCTCCATTCGATAGCAACACATCCGTAAAGCCACCCGTTGAGCTGCCGATATCCATCGCGACCGCGCCTTGCGGGTTCAGATCAAACTGTTTCAGCGCGTGCGCAAGCTTGATCCCTCCACGACTCACCCACGGATGATCCCTTCCGCGCACCTCAAGCGGTGCATCGTCAGCCAATTGCTGCCCGGGTTTGACGATCTTGGTTTCGCCAGAAAACACTGTTCCGGCCATGATCAGAGCCTGTGCACGCGTGCGGCTTTCCACCAGTTCGCGGTCCACCAGCAATTGATCGGCCCGGCGCTTAGCCATGACGTTCAGGCAGTGCGTGAAAACTTGCGGAAGAGCGTGATTTGGTCATGGACCCTTCAGCCGATAGCGCGCATTGAGGCTGCATGAAAGCAATCCATTTGAAGCTGGTTGGCGCAATGGCGCTTGGCCTTTCCGCGTGTGGCTGTGTCCCAAGCGTTGACGCTCCGATTACGCCATCTGCTCCAGTGGCAACACCCGCTCCTGCCCCGGCTCCCACACCGACTCCCGCGCCGCCGCCGGTCGTGGAGGAACCGCGTTTTGAAAACTATCTGGATGCACCGCAGACAGTCGGCACATGGGGATACGGTGCGGATCCTGACACCACCATGGCGTTCTTCGGCAATGGAGGAAACGAGTTGGCCGCATCCTTTGTCGTACTCTGCCGGGTTGGCACCGGAGAGGTTTGGCTGGGCCGTCGCGGGGCAGACTCATCACGCACGATGGAAATCAAGACCGAAACGGTCACACGTTTGCTGCGCGCCGATCTGATGCGCCGCGAAGGCAGCATTGTTGTCGCCAAGCTTTCAGCAAACGATCCTCTCCTTGATGCCATGGCGATCACCAAAGGGCGGTTCGCCGTCGGAGTGGAACGGCTGCGGACTCTTTATCTGCCAGCCTGGGCTGAAGTGACCCGCGTGATCGAAGATTGCCGCTAGGATTCGTTTCACGCTTTCCACAGCGATGAACACTTACCGGCAGTAATGACCCGCCCAATAAAGAAGCGCCTAAGGTGACCCCTAGACGCTGCACCGACGCGAACCAGTGAAGGGACGCAATAATGACGCGGAAAAACATATTTTCAAGTCTTGCGAACCGAATTCACATGATTCACAAATGGTGTCGAGGTCAGCGGCAAACGCAGACTTTGGCCCCCGGTGATACGGCGAGGTCTTGGCTTTCAAGCGCGAAAGGAGGTGATCCGATGTCTCATGGTTCAGTAGCGAGGTCGGTGAAGATCCCTACGGAGCATATTCGGTAACA
>JBCBHD010000304.1:0-3755 GCA_038526115.1 Pseudomonadota bacterium
ACAGCACAGGCGGTCGCGTCGGCGTCGCATTCGGGTTCTGATCAAAAGGTGGCGGTGCTGAATGGGGAGGCTGCCCCATCTTGGTTCCAGCCGAGGCCAGACCATCCTGAGGCTTTGGCGGAGCGGCAGAATTGTACACAAGCGCGGAGAGAGCCAGCCATGTTGTGAACATGATCAGATAGGTCCAGCGTCGTGGCCATAGCCAAGCGACCAGAAGTGTCGCCAGTGCCGTGCCACCGAGAGCGATCAGCGCTGCGCTTGCTGTCTCTGAACTGCCACCCGCGAGCGCACTCTGGATGGCGATGGCGGCCCATTGCGCAGGCAGCAGGGCAAGCAGCCAATCGGGTAAGGCCCCGGGCTGCGCCAAGGCGGTTAGAACGATCGCGGCCTCTCCCGCGACCACGAACACCGCAATCCACCAGCCTTTGTCAGCGCCAGAGCGCGCGAACAGCGCACCTCGTGCGGCGAAACTGATACAAGCGATCAAAGTCGCTAAACCCAGTGAGGGAAGGTCAAGCGGAACTTGCAAGCCGAGCGCGATCGTGAGCGTCGTAAGACCAGCGCCAGCCAATTGGGACAGTGCCACACCAACCCAGAGGCGCCCGTCTGCGGCGGCCGCGATCATTCCGGTCCCCATCAGGCCTACCGCCAATATCGGTCCGCCAAATGTGATGAGTGGAGTGTTCGGCGCAATTATTCCAAGGACCACGACAGTGAGTGCGGGTGCCACAAAGCCCGCGACAGCTGCAGATAGCCAGGCTAGTCGTGGCCAGATAGGGGGCTGCGTGTGCGGCGCGGGCTTCATACCGCACCCCTGATTGATGCGCTCGGTCTTGTCGAGGAGCGACTGTCATCGGGTCCCCGTTTCCCTGAAAACCAGGCAGCGTATCGGCGATTTCACAGATCTTGTGATCAGCAAGAGGGAACCCATTAGACAAACGTTTTGTCAGTTGAATGAAATTGCGTTACGCTCGTTTAATCGTGGGGGCTTAAACACAAAAAAGGGTCGCTTCTCTCTCGACATTGTTGAAGCGCATGGAAAATCCGTGCGTCAATAAAGAAGAGGATTGACCTGATATGGAAGGTTATCTCGCGCAGGTTATTGGCTTTGCAGGCAATTTCGCACCTAGGAACTGGGCGTTTTGCCACGGGCAACTGATTTCCATCAATTCCAACTCGGCATTGTTCTCTTTGATTGGCACATTCTATGGCGGTGACGGGCGGACGACGTTCGGGCTACCGGATCTGCGTGGACGCGTGATGGTGGGTCAGGGCAGGGGATCTGGCTTGCAGCCAAACGTTCTGGGGCAAACCGGTGGGCGCGAATTTGTTACGCTAACTCAAGCCAATCTTCCCTCGCACAGCCATACCGCGACGATGCATGCTGAAAGCAACACCGGTACATCAGGCGATCCGACAAACCGTCTGCTTGGGGTGATTACCGGCGATACGAAAATCTATGCCGATGCCGTGGCAGCGGATGAAGTTCCGATGCACCCTGACAGCGTCACAGTTGGGACCACTGGCGGAAACGCAAGCTTCGGGGTCGAGCAGCCTTACAAGGTGCTGAATTATATCATCTGCACGCAGGGTATCTTCCCAAGCCGGTCTTAATAGGCCTATGGTCACAGGCGTCGCATCATCACCTGAGGGGAGGAATTACTGAGATGGACCCATTCATAGGACAAATTGTCATGTTCGGCGGGAACTTTGCGCCGCGTGGCTGGGCGTTCTGCAGCGGACAATTGCTGCCAATTGCGCAGAACTCGGCTTTGTTTTCGATCCTTGGCACGATCTATGGCGGTGACGGGCGGACAACCTTTGCTCTGCCGGAACTGCGTGGTCGTGTGGCAATGCATGCTGGAAACGGGCCAGGCCTCACTCCTCGTCCGCTCGGTGGGCGCGGCGGGTCTGAGACAAACACGATGAGCGTGAGCCAGATGCCATCGCACAATCACACTGCGACCATGCGCGCTGAAAGCGATGTGGGCTCGACCGGCAATCCGACAGGCAACCTGCTGGGCGTGGTTACCACTGGAGCCAACATTTACGCACCACCGGTGCCAGCCACTGAGGTGAACATGTCGTCGGATTCGATCGTCGTGAACAACAATGGCGGCAATCAGCCGATCAACAATATGCAGCCCTACACTGCGGTGAACTATATCATCGCACTGATAGGAACCTTCCCTAGCCGAAGCTGACATGACGCAGAATTGGAAGCGCTATGGAGCGTTTCCGTTCAAGAATAGAGAGTATCGAAATGGATCCATTTCTTGCACAAATCGTGATGTTTGGCGGCAACTTCGCACCTCGTGGTTGGGCGCTCTGCAACGGACAACTTCTGGCGATCAACCAGTTCCAGGCGCTGTTTTCGCTTCTCGGCACAACCTACGGTGGAGACGGGCGGACGAGCTTTGCTCTGCCAGATTTGCGAGGCCGCGTAGCGCTGCATTCCGGCAATGGTAGCTCTGGACCGGGGCTTTCGCCTCGGCCTCTGGGGCAACGCAGCGGGACAGAGACCAACACTCTCAATGTCACGCAAATGCCATCGCACAATCACACTGCAACCATGCGGGCTGAAAGCGCTCCGGGTACGACCGGCAATCCGACCGGCAACCTGCTGGGCGTGGTAACCACTGGAGCGAACATTTACGCACCTCCGGTGCCAGCCACTGAGGTGAGCATGGCGTCAGACTCGATCGTTGTGAACAACAATGGCGGAAATCAGCCGATCAACAACATGCAGCCCTACACAGCGGTGAACTACATCATCGCAATACAGGGTACTTTCCCTAGCCGAAGCTAAGAGCGAAGCTTCTTTTCCTGAGTGCTATTGAAATACGATCGGGGCGCGTCTCTATCCGGGGCGCGCCCCGCTCTGTTTGCGCGCTCTAGCGCGGCGCGCCCACGCTTTCCGCTGCTTCAAAAATGGCGTCGAGGACGGCATCGATATCGAAGCCGTTTGCGGGTCGCGATATCCGAAAGAATGGCGTTTCGGCAGCGAGGGTCGCGACTTGCTTCAGATATTCCGCTTCCAGGCCGAGTGGCCTGAGATAATCGGCGCGATAGATGTTGTTACGCAAGGCGAGAAAGCTCGCCGTGCCGCTCAGAGGCGTCACAGAGACGGTTTCAACCTCTTCTGGCACCAACGCAAAAAAGGCGCGGGCTTTCCGTCCTTGGGGACAATGAGCAGAGCCGAGCGGCAGGTTGAATTTCGCATCATCGGCTCGCAGCTGTTCAAGGCTGCTGGTGTCTATCCGAAGATTGTCCGCGGTGCTTTGCCAAAGCTTCGCGCGAGGCATGCCTGAAAGCGCGAGGCCATCGGTGGTGATAGGGCAAACATCGTCGGCAAGAATGGGAAATCCTCGCTGCATCATGGCGATGGCGGTGGTCGATTTGCCTGCTCCGGAATCGCCAACACAGATCGCGGCACCGTCCATTGCATCGAGCACGATTGCGTTGCCATGGACGACCATGTGGCCGCGCTGCATCAACAGCGCTCCCATCCCGGAACCGAGCAGAAACAGCCGCAGTTCGCGATCCTCAACGCCCGGATAACGTGAATAGGTGATGCGTGATCCGTTCGCTATCCGCATGCGCAGTTTGCCCGGAATATCGAGCCGCAGTTCACCCGGCTCCCCTTCGACATAAGCGCGGATGTGATTGGGGTCTTTCTCGGCCAGGTCGGGAACGCACCCTTCGGCAATCTCTATGTCAGCTTCGCCGTCCGGCGCAGCCAGGAGCAATTCCGG
>JBCBHD010000305.1:0-3735 GCA_038526115.1 Pseudomonadota bacterium
ACCTTCGCGGCCCATTCCCCGGTCTGGTCATCACACAGCACCACTGCATCGCCCGTCGCGATCCGCATCACCCGGCTGAGGTAATGAGCGCTGCCGCCTTCGACTACGACTGGTGCTCCTTCGCCGAGCTGTTGCTCAACAAACAGGCGCGGCGCGCTGCGCGGGGGCCAGGCGGGGGTAGCAGGCATGGCTTTGCACTAAGCGTGCACACCGCTAGGGAGCAAGCCATGAGCGCACGATTGGCACAGTTCGGGATTGCAGCGGTGTTCCTGATCCTTGGTGGCTGGGCATTGTTCGCACCGCTTAGCGTGATTGAGCTGGCGCTTAGCGAACCCTATCGGAACACAAGCTTTGAGATGCAGTTCGTGATGGCTTGTTTCGGGGCGCAAGCGGTGCTGTTCGGAATCATGGCTTGCGTCTTGCGATGGACTTCAACCGGTTTCCTTGTCTTCGCGCTGTTGTTGTTGCCGTTTTTCGTCTTCAATTGGTACTTCCATTTCGAAGTCCCGGTGCTCACGTCGTATGGAATGCTCGATTTCGTGGGTAACACGGTGATGCTGCTTCTCGCTTTGGTGGGCTGGCGCGCAGCGAGAACCCAGGAGCCAATCGCGTGACCGAGCAGATTGTTCCTGACACGGAGCATCGCGGGATTGTTGAGCGCTTGCCTCAGCTGCCGCGAGACCTTGCGCAGTTGGCGCGGTTTGATCGACCCATTGGATGGTGGCTGCTGTTCTGGCCCTGCGTTTTCGGCGTGTGGTTGAGCGGAGCCGGTTTCCAATGGGCCTTGCTCGGATGGCTCCTGCTGGGTTCGATCGCGATGCGCGGCGCAGGATGTGTCTACAATGATATTGTCGACGCCGATCTTGATGCCAAAGTGGCCCGCACAGCGGCGCGACCTGTAGCCAGTGGAAGGGTTTCGAAAAAGTTGGCCTGGGGCTGGTTGGTGTTCCTGTGCCTGATCGGCTTGTTGGTGCTGCTCCAGCTGCGCTGGGAGGCGCAACTGGTCGCTCTGGGCAGCCTTGCCTTGGTGGCGGCCTATCCTTTCATGAAACGAATCACATGGTGGCCGCAGGCGTGGCTGGGGATGGTCTTCACCTGGGGTGTGCTGGTCGGCTGGACCGAACTCAGGTTCGATAACTGGGACGCGCTGGCCGCGATCTACGGGGGATGCATCGCGTGGGTCATTGGCTTTGATACGGTTTATGCACTGCAAGACCGTGAAGACGATGCGATGGTGGGTATCCGATCCTCAGCTTTGCGAATGGGCGAACGGGTACAGACAGGGGTCGCATTGTTCTACGTCGCAACCATCGCCCTTTGGGCGCTTGGTTTCTGGCTGTATCGTGAAGACTTGGTGGCGTTGCTTGCTCTCTTGCCAGTTGCACTTCATCTGCTGTGGCAAGTCGCGACATTGGACCCCGAAGACCCCGAAAATCCTTTGGCGCGGTTCCGCTCCAACCGCTGGGCTGGCGCGTTGATGGCGCTGGCATGCTTCACCGTGGGGAATGCCTGATGTGCAACCTCTACCGCATGACGAAGAACAAGGATGAGGTTGCGAAATGGTTTGATGCCATCGATGCTCTGGGCGGCGCGAACTTTTCGGATGAAGTCTACCCCGGCTATCCCGGACTTGTGATCGCCGATGGCCAGCTCAAAACCATGACTTGGGGTTTCCCGCTTGTCATGAAGGGCAAGAACGGCCAGCAGCTCAAACCGAAACCGGTCAACAATGCGCGCACAGACAAGCTGGACAGCTTCTTCTGGCGTTATTCGTTTGAAGAGCGCCGCTGCCTGATTCCCGTGAGTGGATGGGCCGAAGCTCAAGGAGCGAAAGGCAGCAAGACACGAACATGGATGTCGGTGCCTGATGCCGAAGTGTTTGCCTGTGCGGGCGTTTGGCGGGAAAGCGATGAATTCGGCCTGTGTTACTCAATGGTCATGACAGATAGCGCGGGTTCGGAGGCGCAGGACGTGCATAGCCGAATGCCAGTGCTGCTTCGCCCAGAGAACTACGAAGGCTGGATATCCGGATCACCCGAAGAGGCGCGCAACCTGTGCAAAGCGTGGGATAGTGATCTGATCGTTGATCGCACTGACCAGCCATGGACGCGTGGAGCAGCCAGCCAAGCCAATCTATTCTGACGGCGCCGAGGACGGGGCGGCGTGCGTCGAAACATTGGATCGCGTGGCATCGGCTCGTTCATGCCGGGCCTCCTGCATAGCTGACCACTTCGAACTCAATCCCATCCCAGTCGAAGAAGTAGAACCTTTTGCCGGGATCATAGTCATCGTGTCCGAACGGGCTTAGGCCTGCAGCCGCGACAACTCTTTCTGCGGCTTCGAGATCATCGACAACCAAGCCGACATGATTGAGCGGCTGGCCTTTCTCATATTCGCCTTTGACATGATCGCCGGTGTAAAGTGCCAGATAGGTTGCGCCATTTTCGGGGTCTCCGACATGAAGGCTCCAGCCGTATTTCTGACTTGGGCCGCGCCAGCGCTCTTCCCAACCGCACAATTGCTTGAACAATTCAGCGCTGCGCTCCGGCTGCGTGACTGAGAGATTGGCGTGTTCGAGTTTGCCTGTTGGCATCGTGTACCTCTTGTTTGCTTGCGACTTACGAATCGCTGATTTGCCAAACATGCAACCTCAACCTAAGTTGAGGTCAAGCATGTAATTCAAGGGCCAGTTGAATGCCATCTCCACTCAGCAAGAATGACCTCATTCCAATCGGCGAAATGGCGAAACGGACGGGGCTTTCCGTTTCCGCAATCCGTTTCTACGAAGACAAGCATCTGATTGAGCCGGTTCGAACAAGCGGCAATCAGCGCCGCTTTCTGCGGTCTGATATCCGCCGGGTCAGTTTCATTCTGATTGCGCAGCAATTGGGACTGTCGCTCAGCGAGATCAGCGATCATCTCGCAAAGCTGCCGTATGGGCGCACTCCAAATGCACGCGACTGGCGGGCAATCAGCGCAGCCATCAGGTCGCATCTCGATAGGCGAATAGCGGAACTGGAGCGCACGCGAGACCGGCTCGATGGATGTATTGGCTGCGGGTGTTTGAGCCTTAAGAAATGCGCCATCTACAATGCTGATGATCACCTTGGCGAAGCAGGGGCGGGGCCAAGGCAGATATTGAAGGATTAGCTTTCCGGGCCAAGCTCCGGATCCAGATCTCGAGGGCGGGCAAAGTGAACCAGCTTGGCCGTGAATTTCTTAAGCTCGCTCCAATCATCAATAGCGCATTCAAGCACGGCGAACGTAGCGGTGGGGAACTTCACCACCGCTTCCCGGAAGAGATCGTTTTCATTGCTCGGTGAAACCAGTTCAAGCAGCAGATCCTGTAATCCAGGATTGTGCCCGGAGATCAGAACAGTGTCGCTATCACCGCCATGGCTTTCGATGGCTTCGATGATCGTGTCGGCGCTGGCGAGATACAGGCGCTTGTCGAAGATCGGTTCGTGCTCTGGCAAACCTTCATCTAGCGTCAGTTTTACACGCTCTGCTGGGCTCGCGATCAGCTTGTCCCATTTCACGCCGTGATCAATGATGTGCTTGCCGATAAGCGCCGCGCCGCGCCGCCCACGATCATTCAGGCCGCGATCAAAATCCCGTTGCGCGGTATCATCCCAGTCGGATTTTGCATGCCTGAGAAGACCAAGAATTTTCACGACGCTTTGATGCTCCCATGGGCCTCGATGAAGGCCAAATCACTACCTTCTCGCTAAACCA
>JBCBHD010000306.1:0-3733 GCA_038526115.1 Pseudomonadota bacterium
TGTTCTTCAGCCACATTCGGTATCCAGACTGCTGCTGACTATGTGCGCTCAGGAACAGGCGACATTCATGTCGAAGCCGAAGCCTTCAATGCCCAGCGCTTGCTGGATTTCGATCGCCATGGCTGGGTAGGCTCGCTGCATGTTTGATGCAGCACACAACACCGCATCCACATCTTCAGGCTTACGTCCTGCCCGCTCCAGCGCCTGTTTGGCCGCGATCACGCCGATCTCTGCCATGATAGACAATTCCCCATCGGGGCGTTCATCCCAGCGCGGCGTCATGACTTCCGGATCGAGAATTGGCTGCTTGCTCATCACATGGCGAGCCTTGATCCCGCTCGCCTTTTCGATGAACTCGACCGAAGACGGTTGAAGCGGCTCCATCTCGCCAGCGGCAATCGCATCTGCATGCTGTTTATTGTGAAGCTCGACAAACCGATTGAAGCTTTCAACCAGCTCTTCGTTTGAGATCGATTCTTCGGGTGTGAACAGGCCAGTGGCGGAGATCACGGGGCGGTGAGTCAGGTGCACATTTTGCATGGGCGCAGGCATTAATGCCGTGCCGTTTCGCCTGCAAGAGCGCGCAAACCGACCTTTCACCGATTGCGATCAAACCTAGCGCGAAACTGCTTGAGCGCAGGCCGGTGTTCGCTAGAGTATCGATAGGGAATGCCTCGCAATTGCGAGCAATCACTATGCCGAGCCGGGAAATTTTGGCTCAGTCAGGAATACAGGGTATTATGCAATCTGAATTCGGCGCGGGGCGCACCGACAAAAATTCTCTCGGATCGATCGACAGGCGGAAGCTGCTACGTGGAAGCTCACTCTTTTCTCGTTCAGTCTCGGGCGCGATTGGCGTTCTTCTTGCGACCACTTCGCTACCAGCTTTGGCAGGAGAAGAGGTCGTCTACGATGCGGCTCCCGATTGGATCGAGCCGGTCGATCTTGCCACTGTTGAGCGTGACCCATCGAACAGCCTTGTCGTGCAGGATCGCCAGATCCGCATCGAAGATGGCCGTTTGTGGGAATATACTGACACTGTCTATCGCCTGTCATCGCTCGCCGAGCTGGGACAGGTCGGAACGCTCACAGCGCAATGGTTGCCAGACAAAGGCGATCTTATCGTCCATGAGATCGCCATTTTGCGTGAAGGCGAAACCATTGATGTGATCGATCAAGGCGAGCGGATGGAAATCCTGCGCCGCGAACGGATGCTTGAGCAGCGAATAATCGATGGTTCGTTAACGGCCACAATGTCCGTTCCGGGCCTTCAGGTCGGCGACGAATTGCGGATGCGGTATTCGGTCACGAATTCGGACCAAGCCCTTGGCCGCGAAGTGCAAAGTCAGGCTATGCTCTGGCGTGAGCCGAGCAAGATCGCAGACTTCAACAGAGTGCTCGCTTCCTGGTCGCAAGACCTGGATGTACGCTATCAAGCGGGGCCGGATTTCGATATCGGACAACCCGAATTGCGCGATGGTCACAACTGGTTGAGCGTAACTCTGCCTTTGCCTGAAGGCGAAGATTATCCCTACGATGCGCCTGCGCGCTTCCAAAGGCCAACTCTGCTCCAACTCGGCACTTTCGAAGACTGGGGCGAAGTCTCCAGCGTAATGGCCCCGTATTACAAGACCGATGGCGCGCTTGACGGGCTCGATGATCTAAATGCCAAAGTTGATGCGATAGGAGCCATGCCCGGCACCGATCTGGAACGCGCGGTGGCTGCGCTAGAGCTGGTGCAGGAAGATATACGCTACCTGTTGAACGGGCTCGATGGCGGAAACTATCTGCCGCAGGATGTCGCGACGACCTGGGAAAAGCGTTACGGCGACTGCAAAGCAAAAACGCTGATCCTGCTCGCGATCCTCGCGGAGTTGGGGATCGATTCAGAGCCGGTTCTCGCCTCAACGAACCGCGGTGAGATTGTGCCGACCTCTCTGCCGTTGCCCGGAGCGTTCAATCACGTTCTGGTGCGCGCCAACATAGATGGTCAGCAGTACTATCTCGATGGCACCAGCCTTGGCGCCAACATCGATGTTGTCGGCAACGTTCCGCCCTTCTTTCACACTTTGGCGATCCGGGATGAAGGCGCTGAATTGGAGGAGATTGTCCAGCAATCACCTCGCGTGCCTGACATGGGCATCGAAATGGTACTCGACGCCAGCCTTGGCGGCGATCTGCCAATGCTCGGCACAGTGAAGATGTCGATGGTCGGACCGCGTGCAGCACAAATGAATGCTGCCTCTGACAAAGTCACAGACGACAACAAGCAGCGGATGGCGGGCGCGTTCCGTCGGCTGATTGGCGGCCGCATCAGCGTTCTCGATGTGGAGATCGAGCAGGGCGATGATGACAGTGAAGCGACCGTGATTGTCGATGCGATCCTGCCGCCCTTGCTCAGCTTTGAAGGAGCAACCGGGGAATTTGAGCCGCGTCTGCCATCTGGATCGTTTGAGTTCTCGCCTGATCGATCTCGCAAGGCCTGGCGTGATCTTCCGGCGCGGGTCAATCCGCCCAGCAGCGCCACCGCAACTTTCAGGATAACGCTCCCGGAATCCAATACTCCCTTTGAAGTGCGCGGTGACAAAGACCTTGATCTCACAGTCGCGGGTCAACGGTTCTTCCGCGACATCGATTTAGACGGTCGCAATCTGGTTATCAGAGAAGACCAGACCAGCTTGGGCGGAGAGATCCCCGCTGATCAGTTCCGCGCCGAGCGCCGTAAGTCGTCTCAACTCGCACGCTCGCAAGTCAAACTGATTGCGCCAGAAGATCTGCCGCGCAGATGGCGTTTTGCGGAAGGAGCCGATCGGTCGGCCCTCGCGCCAATCGATGCGGCGCTCACCCAGCTGATCAATGAGGAGCCGGAGGAAACAGGGCCATATCTCAACCGCGCCAGCTTCCGCTTTCAGACTTATGACTTCGCCGGCTCGCTTGAAGACATGAACAGCGCAATCGCAATCGAAGCGACTGCGCGCCTCTATGATCAGCGCGCCTTTGTACATCAGCAATTGCTCGATCTGGAAAGCGCCAAGGCCGATCTGGAAGAAGCCTACTTGCTCGATCCGAGCCATGATCGCGCTATCGAACTGGCACGAATGCTCACCGAGCTTGGTGATCTGGCTGGTGCGCGTGAGCTGCTTGAGGAAGTCGATGGAGACGAAAACGTCCGCCGCTCGCGCGACTATGCCCTCGCCGATGTCGAAGCGATTGAAGGCAATGGCACAGCAGGTCTCGCGCTTCTGGCAGACCTCGTCGTTGACGATCCGAACAACGCCGAAGTGCTGAATTCAAAATGCTGGTTCATGGGGACATGGGAAGTCGGTGTTTCGGACGCGATACCGGTCTGCACGAAGGCGGTTGAGAACAGTGACAACACTGCGATGGCACTCGACAGCCGAGCGCTGGCATTCTTGCGCAACGGCATGCTTGATGAAGCACTCGCCGATGCAGAAGCCGCATTGCAGCTCAATCCGGAGCAGACGGAAACATTGTTGCTGCGGGGCCTGATCCGGCGCGAACTCGGCAATAAGCAGGGTGACAGCGACATCGCCTCCGCTATCGCTCGCAGTCCCGGAATTGCCCGCAAGTACCGTCGGTGGGGATTCAAGTTCTAGCAAGAACGACGCCGCAAACATCTCTCGCGGATCGCGATAACGTCTAGTCGAGCATCACCCCGGCGGATGCTTTGCGCGCGAGGACTCGTCCCATTGATCCGATGAGTTCCTGCAGG
>JBCBHD010000307.1:0-3707 GCA_038526115.1 Pseudomonadota bacterium
GCCGATTGTTTGAAAAGATCTGCCTGGAAGGATTTCAATCTGGCCTTAGCTGGCGAACAATCGGCGGTCATCGCCCACCGGAAATCCCCATTCTTCATCGTGGTAGCGCTGATATTGAGTGGTCGCCATAGACCAACTGCACCGCGCGACGCCGTGCTCATCAGTTGCCAAGTCGATCATAGGTCACACTCCTCCTCTGCACGACCATTCGCTCGATTAGCCAGCATGCGTCAATTGCCGATGGGCAACGCAGCGTCGCATGGTTAGGTAACGTGGACATGTCGGCACCGAACTACCATCCGCCTGTGAAGCGGTCCGTCCAGATTGCAGGACACAAAACTTCGATCAGCCTTGAGCCTGTCTTCTGGGATATGCTGGTCGAAGCGGCGAAAAATGGAAACGTACCGATCAACACGCTTGTCGCACAGATCGATGCCGAGCGGATCCAGGCCGAAACGCCGCCTGGGCTGGCAAGCGCTATTCGGGTTTGGCTGGTCTCTCAATGAAGCTCGGAACCTATGAAGACAGGCACTTTGCAGGCGTAGATGAGCTATGGCGGAGGTGCTTTCCCGATGATCCACCACGCAATCGCGCCGAACATGCGATCCCAGCCAAACTCGCCGTTGAAGAATCATTGGGCAAGGCACTATTCGTGGTCGCGGAGAACGAAGACTGTGGTGTAATCGGGACAGCCATGGCCGGTTATGATGGGCATCGCGGATGGCTTTACGCCGTTGCAGTCTCGCCAGATCACCGCAGGCTTGGGATTGGAGCCGCCTTGGTTGAAGAAGCCTGCATCAGACTGCGCAGTCTTGGGTGCAACAAGCTCAACTTGCAAGTCCGTGCAAGGAATGAAGCGGTCGCCGCGTTCTATAAGTCGCTCGGTTTCGAAATCGAGCTACGAATCAGCATGGGTCGCCAAATTTAGCCGGTCAGTCGTCGCCAACTCGCTCGATGTCTGCGCCGACCAGTTTGAGCTTTTCCTCTAGCCGTTCGTATCCGCGATCGAGATGATAGATCCGGCGTACCGTCGTTTCCCCTTCAGCAGCGAGGGCCGCAATGATAAGACTCATCGAAGCACGCAGATCAGTGGCCATCACTTCGGCGCCGGTCAGATCAACCGGCCCCTTGACGATCGCTGTCCGACCTTCGGTCGCTATGTCCGCCCCCATACGAGCCAGCTCTGGAACGTGCATAAATCGGTTTTCGAAGATCGTTTCCTTAAGAACGCTGGTGCCTTCTGCTTTGCAGAGCAAGCTCATCAACTGTGCCTGCATATCAGTGGCCAGGCCGGGAAAGGGCGCTGTGGTCAAATCGGTTGGCAGCAGCGATCCGTTCGCCGCCACGGTTACACCCTTGGCGTCTTCTTCTACATCAAGGCCGATCGCTCTCAGCGCAGCCAGTGTTGAGATCATGTCGTGAGCGCTGGCACCCTCCAATCGCACATCGCCCCCGGTTATCGCGGCAGCACAAGCATAGGAGCCAGCTTCAATACGGTCGGCCATCACTTTGTATGTCGCGCCGTTCAGGCGCTTAACCCCGTGGATAGTCAGGTCAGATGAGCCAATCCCTTCGATCTCTGCACCCATCGCGGTCAGCAGATTGCACAGGTCGACAATTTCGGGCTCGCGTGCGGCGTTGAAAAGGCGGCTTGTTCCGTTCGCCAGAACGGCGGCCATCAACGCATTTTCAGTCGCGCCAACTGAGACAACAGGAAAGTCGAAATCGCCGCCCGGCAATCCACCGTCCGGCTGCATGGCTTTCACATAGCCTTGGGCAAGCTCAATCTCCGCACCAAACGCTTCGAGCGCTTTCAGATGCAGATCGATTGGCCGATTCCCGATGGCACAGCCACCTGGCATGGAAACTGTCGCTTCGCCCATTCGCCCCAGCATTGGACCCAGAACAAGAATAGAGGCACGCATCTTGCGCACGAGATCATAGGGGGCGACCGTTGACGTTATGCGGGTGGCTTCCATCGTCATAACACGGCCAAAGTCTTCTGGCCGAGTTCCCTGGATAGCAGTCGTCACACCGAACTGGTTCATAAGGTGCTGGAACCCATCGATATCGGCCAACCTGGGAAGGTTGCGCAAAGTTACGGGTTCTTCGGTAAGAAGAGCGCAGGGAATAAGCGTTAGTGCCGCGTTCTTGGCTCCGGAAATCGGGATAGTGCCCGATAGCCGATTGCCGCCTTTGATGATCAATTTGTCCATATTTGCCGCCTTAGCGGATCGTTGCTGTCACGCAACTGACGCGGCCTTGATCGACAGTGATCATTGACCCGGCGGAATGGGCGAGGCACCACAGTTGAAAGACACAGGAAGGCAAACGATGACGTCGCACAAGCCGATCAAGAAAGCCGTATTTCCCGTTGCCGGACTTGGCACACGATTCCTTCCGGCAACAAAAGCCATACCCAAGGAACTGCTCCCGATCGTTGATCGGCCGCTGATCCAGTATGCCGTCGATGAAGCACGCGAAGCAGGCATCGAGCAAATGATCTTTGTCACTGGCCGCGGCAAAACAGCGATCGTTGAGCATTTCGACGTCGCCTATGAACTCGAAGACACAATGAGCGAACGCGGCAAGGATATGACCGTACTCGATCCCACCCGCGCAACGCCCGGCGATATCATCACGGTTCGCCAGCAAGTTCCGATGGGACTTGGTCATGCGATCTGGTGTGCACGAGCAATTGTGGGTGACGAGCCCTTTGCGATCTTCCTTCCCGATGAGCTTATGATCGGAAAGAAAGGTGGTACCGGATGCATGAGGCAGATGGTCGATGCCTATAATGAAGTCGGCGGCAACCTCATCAGTGTTCTCGAAGTGCCTATGGAAGAGGTTTCCAGCTACGGCGTAATCGATCCGGGGAGTGCAGAAGGCGCGCTCAGCGAAGTGAACGGTCTGGTGGAAAAGCCACCCGTATCTGAAGCGCCGTCAAACAAGATCATTTCAGGTCGCTATATTCTTCAACCCGAAGTTATGCGGACACTCGAGACACAAGAAGCCGGTGCCGGAGGGGAGATCCAGCTTACCGATGCCATGGCGAAAATGATCGGCAGTCAACCGTTCCACGCCGTGACATTTGACGGCAATCGGTACGATTGCGGCAGCAAGGTAGGCTTTGTCGAAGCCACACTCGCATTGGCGCTGCAGCGTGATGACATGGGTGCGGATGTCCGCGCCA
The DNA here is from genome assembly GCA_038526115.1 of Pseudomonadota bacterium. Classification (GTDB taxonomy): domain Bacteria; phylum Pseudomonadota; class Alphaproteobacteria; order Sphingomonadales; family Sphingomonadaceae; genus Erythrobacter. Next base: position 3,194 of record JBCBHD010000307.1, read on the forward strand.
TGGCTGAACGGTTGCTCGCCTAATCCTAATTGTCTTTGCCGAAGATATCGCTGGTAAAGCGATCAAGCATGGCGTCGTCAAACTGCCAATCCTGAATCAGAAATCGAGGGTGCAGCGCTGCATTGAGACAGGAAAGGTGCACACTCCCACTTTGGCTCATCCCCATTTCAGGATTGAGCGTGACACTGATTGAAGTGTGCTCCGCGCCCATTTCCTTGCCGCATATCCAGCAGGGGCTGGCATTGTTCGCGATGTCTTGTCGCGGCTGCGATTGCCTTTCGCCGACGGGCTGATTCAGGCGATCGATAAGATCGGTCATCGCACGGCCAAAACCAGCACGATCATTGGACTCGGCCCACAAATCAGTCAGCTCACTGCTGCTGATCACCAAGGAAACACTGTCGCGTGCATCGTCGAAAAGGTCATCGGATGGCTCACCGAAAGCTTCGAGGCGCTGCGCCAGCTCATGGGGCAGCTGTGGATTAGGGTGACCGCGCATAGCCGCGACACACTC
>JBCBHD010000308.1:0-3688 GCA_038526115.1 Pseudomonadota bacterium
CCATCTCTGGTTATGATGGCGGCACCGGCGCATCGCCGCTGACCAGCCTTACCCATGCCGGCAGCCCGTGGGAAATCGGTCTTGCTGAAACCCAGCAGACATTGCTGTTAAATGACCTTCGCACACGGATTGCGGTGCAAGTCGATGGCGGCCTTCGCACCGGGCGCGACGTCGCGATTGGGGCGCTGCTTGGGGCGGACGAGTTCGGCTTTGCCACCGCGCCTCTGATCGCAGCGGGCTGCATCATGATGCGCAAATGCCATCTCAACACTTGTCCTGTAGGCGTCGCCACGCAGGATCCGGAACTGCGCAAGCGCTTCACCGGTCAGCCAGAGCATGTCGTCAATTACATGTTCTTCGTCGCCGAGGAATTGCGCGGCATCATGGCAGAGATGGGCTTCTGCACCGTTGAAGAGATGGTGGGACGCGTGGACCGGCTCGACATGACCCGGATGCATCGCCACTGGAAAGCACGCGGGATCGACCTGTCGCGCTTGCTGCACAAGCCGGAACTGGCTGAAGGCACACCTCTCTACAACACCGAGGTGCAGGATCACGGGCTTGGCGCGGCGCTGGACAACGCGCTGATCAATGATGCGCGGGAAGCGATCGAAGCCAAGAAACCGGTCCAACTCGACTATGATATCCGCAATGTGAACCGCACTGTCGGCACCATGCTCTCAGGCGAAGTGGCCAAAGCGCATGGTCATGAAGGGCTCCCGCCGGATACAATCCGAGTGAACTTCTCCGGTGTGGCAGGACAAAGCTTTGGAGCATGGTTGGCTCATGGGATCACGCTCGATCTTTCAGGCGATGCCAATGATTATGTCGGCAAAGGCATGAGCGGCGGGCGGATCATTATTCGCCAACCCGAAGCCGCGACCCGCGATCCGGGCCAGAACATCATCGTCGGCAACACAGTGCTTTACGGCGCGATTGCAGGCGAAGCTTATTTCAATGGTGTCGGCGGTGAACGCTTTGCTGTTCGCAATTCCGGCGCGATTGCGGTCGTCGAAGGCGCAGGCGATCACGCTTGTGAATACATGACTGGCGGTGTTGTGGTCGTGCTGGGCAAGACCGGGCGCAACTTTGCAGCCGGAATGAGCGGCGGCGTGGCCTATGTGTATGACCCGGAAGGCCAATTCAGCGATCTGGTGAACCACGCACAGGTCGACCTGTTGCCAATTTCGGCGGACGCCGATCTGGAAGAGGGTACCGGCAGACCGCAACAGCGCTCTCGTTCGGTGCATGATTTCGGCATGGGCGACATGCTGCGCCACGATGCCGAGCGGCTGCGCATTCTCGTTGAGCGGCACCAGCTGCACACCGGCAGCGCCATAGCTGCCGAGCTGCTGGCGGATTGGAGTTCGGCGCTTTGCAAGTTCGTGAAAGTCATGCCGCGCGACTACAAGCGCGCGCTCGAAACACTCGAAGCCGAACGGCGTGAAGCCGAAAGCGTGGCAGCGGAATGACCCCATCACAGCTCAACCGTCACCCCTGCGAAGGCAGGGGTCCAGATAACGCAGCAGTAGCGTGCAACTTAAAACTCAGCTGGACCCCCGCCTGCGCGGGGGCTTCGGCCAAATCGGAGATTTGACCTCGTGGGCAAGGATACCGGATTTCTCGAACTGGATCGGCGCGAACGGGACTATCTCGACCCGAAAGAGCGCCTGAACAACTACCGCGAGTTCGTCGTTCAACCGAGCGACGACACTCTTAGCGCGCAAGCGTCGCGCTGCATGGATTGCGGCATTCCGTATTGTCACAACGGCTGTCCGGTGAACAACATGATCCCGGACTGGAACCACCTCGTCTACGAGAATGACTGGCGCAACGCGCTGGACGTGCTGCACAGCACCAACAACTTCCCAGAATTCACAGGCCGTATCTGCCCCGCCCCATGCGAGGCGAGTTGCACGCTCAATATTGTCGACCAACCGGTCACGATCAAATCGATCGAATGCGCGATTGTCGATCGCGGGTGGAAAGAAGGCTGGATCGAGCCACAGGTGCCTGAGAAAAAGACCGGCAAATCGGTCGCCGTGGTCGGTTCTGGTCCGGCGGGCATGGCCGCTGCACAGCAGCTTGCGCGCGCGGGGCATAGCGTGACTTTGTTCGAAAAGAACGACCGCGTCGGCGGGTTGCTGCGTTACGGCATCCCTGACTTCAAAATGGAAAAGCACCTGATCAGCCGGCGTTGTCTCCAGATGGAAGCCGAAGGGGTTGAATTCAAAACCTCCAAAGAGGTCGGCGTGGACGTGTCGTTCAAATCGCTTCAGGAGAACTTCGACGCGATTGTCCTGTCTGGTGGCTCCGAAGATGCCCGCGCTCTGGCAATCCCCGGTGCGGAAATGCCCGGCGTTCGCCTGGCGATGGAATTCCTGACACAACAGAACAAGCGCAATGCGGGCGACGATGAAATGCGCGCCGCGCCGCGCGGCAGCTTGCTGGCGACAGACAAGCATGTCGTAGTGATTGGCGGCGGTGATACCGGCAGTGACTGTGTGGGAACATCCAACCGGCAAGGCGCGAAGAGCGTCACGCAGCTCGAAATCATGCCGAAGCCTCCTGAAAAAGAGGACAAGTCGCTGACCTGGCCTGATTGGCCGCTGAAATTGCGCACTTCTTCAAGCCATGAAGAAGGGGTAGAGCGGGACTGGGCTGTCCTGACCAAGCGCGTTGTCGGAGACGGTGAAACTGTCACTGGTCTCGAATGCGCTCGCGTCGAATGGGTCGATGGCCAAATGCGCGAGATCGTTGGCAGCGAATTCACCATTCCGGCCGATCTGATCCTGTTGGCCATGGGTTTCGTCGGCCCGAAAAAGGCCGGTCTGCTCGAGCAAGCGGGCGTGGAGTTGACGGGGCGCGGCAATGTCGACGCTAACACGGAAGACTACACCACAAGCGTGCCTGGCGTATTCGCGTGCGGCGATATGCGGCGCGGGCAGAGCCTCGTCGTGTGGGCCATCCGCGAAGGGCGGCAGGCCGCTCGAGCCGTTGATGAAGCGCTGATGGGTGTGTCTGAATTGCCGCGCTAAGCAGCAATTCGACCATTCAAACCTTTAGAAAATCTGCAATTTGGCGGTTCGGCGCAATTTTCGCGTTGCGTTCTCGCTCGCACACGTATGAGTTAAGGTATTCGAAGGTAAGTTCTGGGAGACGATGTTTAGCACGCAGCCGAGCAGCCACACGGACATGCGGGCAAGCATCGAATAAAAACAAAGTGGCGCAGTGCGGTTCGGGCGCAGGAACCACTGGAGACAAAGCAATGCCGGCATCGCTTGGCGATTCACGCAGACTGATTGATATTCGCACCCATGCGGCCATCGCTATGGGCGCCTCTTCGTTTCTGATGGCAAACCCCGCGCTGGCGGAAGACAGCAGCGATCTGGACACGGCTTTTGATGCCGAATTTGCTTCTACACCGGAACAACCCAGCGCGCCGTCTTCGATCACGCTGCTGCCCGAAGATATCGACAATTTCGCACCTCCAGCACAGAATATTCCGGTTTCCTCTGCCGCATCATCGCTGGCCGCGCTGCAAGGCAAAGCGCTGATCCCGCCGGGGCCGCCCAAGCCTTTCGACGCGAAGCTGGTCGTATCGCAATTTGTCGATGTGCCGGTCGCTGGCGATGCTGACGATACAATCCGCTACGCTGGCCGGGCTGATGCTTACATCAATATCGGC
>JBCBHD010000309.1:0-3686 GCA_038526115.1 Pseudomonadota bacterium
CCGAAATCGAGCACGACAATCTCTCCGGTTGAGGGTCGGTACAGATAGTTGGCAAAGTTCGGATCGGTTTGCATCACCCCGAATTCAAACAGTTCGCGCGCCACCAATGTCATGAGGCGAGCCATAACTTCGTTGCACTGTTCGTCTGGTTCTTCGTCGAGTTTCTCTATTGAAACGCCTTCTTCGAAACTCATCGCAAGAATGCGTTCTCGAGTAAGGCCTTCGTGCAGAGTGGGGACGACAAAGCCAGGCGTGTCGGCCAGTTTTTCCCGGTAAAGAGCCATCTGCGCGCCTTCGCGCTCGTAATCCGCCTCTTCGTGCAGTTGCTGTTTGGCTGCCGCCAGCAGTTTGTCGATCTCTAGCTCGGGTGGGGCAAAACCGGCGATTTTCAGCAGTGTCATGACATTGTCGACATCGCTGTCGATGCTTTTCGCAACACCAGGATATTGGACCTTGATTGCCAGTTCCTGCCCATCGCGGGTCAGTGCCTTGTGCACTTGCCCGATGGACGCGGCGGCGATCGGGCGGGGATTGAACCAGCGGAACTGTTTGCGCCAATCATTGCCCCATTGCTCTTTCAGCACGCCGTCCAATTGCCGTGCGGGCATAAAGTTGGCCTGGTCGCGCAGTGTGGCGAGGATATCGGCAAGTTCTTTTGGCAGGAAATCGCCTGAATCCATGCTGATCATCTGACCCATCTTCATCGCGGCACCGCGCAGGTGTGAAAGACGATCAGTTAGTCGTTGGACGTTGCCAGGGGTAAGGATGAGATCACGGGTCGAAATTTTCTCGCCGCTGGTCAGTCGACGCGCACCCTCGGCGGCCATGCCGCCAGCCACGCCGCCCACCAGCTTGCCGAAGGTACCGATCCGCGCGAAGCGGCCTGAAGGAACCGCACGCTGGCGATCCCTGTCTTCTTTGCGGTCTTGAAAATCGGAGAAATCGTCTTCGGCCAAGTTTCAGGTGATCCCTTGCATGTCGTCCGATGTGAGAACTTTTCAGGAGATGGGGTGTTCCTCAGCTTATGCAAAGACCGCCATCTACGGGCAGGCATTGGCCTGTGATGTAATCGCTGTGCGGAGACGCCCAGAACACCGCGAGCCCCTCCAATCCCGCATGATCGCCGGGCCTGCGAAGCGGAATGCGCTTTTCCATCCACTGAGCAAACTTGGGATCGGCAGCGGCTGTGATATCTGTCTCATAATAGCCGAACAGCAGTGCATTGGCCGTGATCTGATAACGGGCCATTTCAAACGCGGCACCACGTGTCAGACCGTTTAGTGCAGCTTTAGATGCGGCATAGTCTGAACTCTTGTTCACTCCCATGATCGATTGGCCCGAAGATGTTGCAATCAGCTTTCCGCCCGGATCTCCGTTCTTCGCCCGTTCGATCATATGGCGAGCGATGTGCTTGTAGGTGAGAGCCGGGCCGCGGGTGTTAACTGCCATCACCGCATCCCACCCTTCTTCAGTCATATCAGCGACTGTGGCGCCCGACCCAGATCGCCCGGCATTGGCGAAGCAAGCGTCGACGCGGCCAAAACGATCAAGCGTCGCGTTCATGGCGCTTTCGATCTGGTATTCTTGAGAGACATCACAGGCGAGGGCTATGGCTTCGCCGCCGCCGAACTCAGCAAGCTCGGAAAGAGCATCGCGGTTTTTCTCGGCATTGCGGGCCCAGATCGCGACATTTCCCCCGGCCTTCACAAGGCCGCGTGCCATCCCTACTCCGAGGCCGCCATTTCCACCCGTGACAACCGCGACGCGGCCAGAAAGATCAAACAAATCCATAATTGAAACTGGTGGCCCATTCTGGTGTGCCTAGCAAGGTTGCGGGAACCAAGCATGGGTGCCAATCGCTCCCCTCGCTATGGATGGAGAAACATCATTGACGCCTGCTGCACGTTGGCTCGGCTATGCCGGGCTGCTGCCGCAAATCATTTGTGTGGCGCTTACGATCAGTGGGCATGAATATGGGTATAGCGCGCTTGCAGGCGGTTTCGGCTACGCAGCAGCGATATTCAGCTTCCTTGGCGGCGTGTGGTGGGGACAAGCCATCGCCAGTGGCAAGGGCGGGGCAGGCGCCTATCTCGTGGCCGTCATGCCCAGTTTGCTTGCGGTGGCGCTGTTCCTGCCCTGGACATTCGGGTGGGAATGGCCTGGGCCGGCTTTGCTGTACCTCGGCGCGTTGATCCTTATTTCGCCAATTGTCGATCGAGCGCTGGGATTTGCTGCAAAGGATTTCCTCCGCTTGCGCTGGCAGCTTTCAATCGGGCTGGGGATATTGACGATTGTCTTGGGCTTGGTTGCAGAATCGATCGTCTAGTCGATCCCCAACGATCAGCAGAGCATTTGATCGCATAAACTGGTCGGGAAGAGAGGATTCGAACCTCCGGCCCCCGCCTCCCGAAGACGGTGCTCTACCAGGCTGAGCTACTTCCCGTATCAGGCCACATAGTCACGTGACTGCATACTTTAGCGGCGCGCGTATAAGTGTGGATGGGCGGGGTGGCAAGCGAGCTGTTGCGGCCTATAGTTTTGGGTATGGCAACGATTGAAACACCGCAGATGATTCCCTCCAAATTGCACGGTTCCGGGCATCCAGAATGGCAGTATCTCGATCTGATGCGGCGGATTTGGGAGGAAGGCAGCGAGCGTTCTGATCGTACCGGGATCGGCACCCGCTCTATTTGCGGCGCGCAGCTACGGTTCGATCTTGCAGACAGAGCGATGCCGCTGCTCACAACAAAGCGGGTTTACTGGAAGACAGCCACACGTGAGATGCTCTGGTTTCTGACGGGGGAGACAAACATCAGGCCACTGGTGCTGCAAGGAGTGAAGATCTGGAATGAATGGCCGCATGCTCACTACGTTAAAGAGACAGGCGAGCAAATTGGTCTGGAAGAATTCGTCCAACGGATTGCGGACGATGAAACCTTCGCAGCCAAGTGGGGTGATCTCGGACCAGTCTATGGCAAGCAATGGGTTGACTGGCCGACTTATCGCTATCGTGCCGATGGGTTGTACGAGCGAGGTGAGGGGATCAATCAAATCGCCGAAGTCGTTGAGAGCCTGCGCTCCAATCCTGGCAGCCGGCGCCACATAATCGAAGGCTGGAACGTCGCCGAACTTGATCGGATGGCGCTGCCCCCTTGCCATAAGACCTATCAGCTCCATGTGGCGGGCGATCGGCTCACTTGCGTTCTCTACCAGCGCAGCTGTGATGTAGCGCTGGGTCTACCTTTCAACCTTTGGTCCGCGGCGCTGTTGTTGCGGATGATCGCGCAACAGGTCGGTCTCGAACCAGGCGAATTGGTCTGGATGGGTGGTGATGTGCATTTGTACCTGAATCACGCGCATCTCATCGAAGAACAACTGACTCGCGAGCCGCAAGGCAGCCCTACTTTGGAAATCACGCGAAAGCCCGAAACAATTTTCGATTACCAAATTGAGGATTTTGTGGTGCATGATTACGCGCCGCTGCCTCCAATCAAGGCCCCTGTTGCGGTCTAGTTGCCGCTGCTTGACCGTCCTTTTCGGCTCACTTAGGCGGCGGCCAAAGCGCTGTTGCTGGGAGAGCTAGCCTATGGCCGATCCGGCCGATCCTAATCCTGCGGGCGACAACCGTCCTTCGCTTCAATTGCACGTTCCTGAGCCCAAGTTTCGGCCGGGCGATCAGGCGGATT
>JBCBHD010000310.1:0-3620 GCA_038526115.1 Pseudomonadota bacterium
TCGATCATTTCCTCACCGACAATATGGAGCGCGGTAAGGCTCTGCTTGGTGAAGTGATGGAGCGCATGGATGAGCGTCTTCGCCGTAAGCAGGAACGCGAAATCAAGCGCAAGACGGCAACAAATGCGAAGAAGCTCCGCCTTCCCGGCAAACTGACCGATTGTTCTGGTGAAGGCGATGCTGAAACCGAGCTGTTTATTGTGGAAGGCGACTCAGCTGGTGGTAGCGCCAAGCAAGCCCGTGATCGCAAAACTCAAGCTATCCTGCCCATACGCGGCAAGATCCTGAACGTCGCGAGCGCCACCGCAGACAAAATTCGAGCCAATTCGGAAATTGCGGACCTTGCCCTCGCAATGGGCTGCGGCACCCGCAAGGACTGCGATGCTGAAAACCTGCGCTATGATCGCATTATCATCATGACTGATGCCGATGTTGACGGAGCGCACATTGCGACGCTGCTGATGACATTCTTCTTCCAGGAAATGCCCGACGTCGTACGCAAAGGGCATCTCTTCCTTGCACAACCACCACTGTATCGACTCACGGCAGGCAAAGAGAGCCGCTACGCACGCGACGATGCGCACCGGGCAGAGCTGGAAGAGACCGTGTTCAAAGGCAAAAAGGTCGAGGTTGGTCGGTTCAAAGGTCTCGGCGAGATGAACCCGCAGCAATTGCGCGAAACCACCATGAAGCCAGACACTCGTTCGCTTATCCGGATCACACTGCCGCCAGAATTCGAGCAGCGTGCTGCAGTAAAGGAGCTGGTCGATCAATTGATGGGACGCAACCCAGAACACCGGTTCAATTTCATCCAGAACCACGCAAGCGATATCGATCGGGATATGATCGACGCGTGATCAGTGCTTCGCCCCATGCCGTCAGCACGAAAGGAGCTGGTGTCTTCGCTACTTTTTTGAGCTCAATTAGAGCGAGCAACTGATGCCTGAAGAAGACCGGACTGAGTATCCCGATCCGCGTGAAGAAGACATAATGGCCGGCGATCGCCGCATTTCGCGCCCAGATAGTTCTCTCCCCGATTGGGAAGTTCCAGACACTGCCTATCGCCCTATTCCGATCGTTTGGTTCACCGGTGCGTTCGTGATCCAGATGGTTGCAGTCTTTGCAATTTTCGTGATTTTTCTAGGCGCTCACGGCGCCCTCACCATCGGATTGTCTGCACTGGCGACCGGAACGATTGCCGCCTGGACCTGGGATCGCGGAATGAAGAACGCCGGTCCAGTTTGGCAGGTAGCAACTGCGCTTATCATGAGCGCCACATTCCTGCTCGTCTGCGCAGGAGCATGGGAGCGGATCTAGTCGCGGGTGACTGTATGGATATGGATGTGACCTTCCAGTGTCCGGTGCACCGGACATTTGTCGGCTATCTCGATCAAGCGCGCTCGCTGATCGTCTGACAGGTCGTCTCCCATTACTTCGATCACCCGATTGAGAGCCTGAACCTCCATCCCCTCTTCTTCGTACGCGATATGCCCGCAATCCTCGGTATGATTGCGTTCATGAGTGAGATATATCCGCGTGCCCTTCATCGGCCATTTCTTTCGATCTGCGTACATTTTCATCGTCATTGCGGTGCAAGTGCCGAGTGCACCCAACAGAAGATCATAAGGCGTTGGCCCTGTATCATCTCCGCCGAAGCTGCGGGGTTCGTCTGCGACAAAACGGTGAGAAGCTGTGTGGACTTCAGTGCCGAATTTCCCATGACCGGTCTGAACAATCACGCCCTCATCGGGCATCGGCCAGTCGTCGCGCAGCGGCAAATAGCGGTGCGCCCAATTTGCAATCATGCTCGCTGCAAAGTCCGCATCGTCTGATTGTGTGAGCAAATGATCTGCACCAGCAAGGCTAACGAAGCTTTTCGGGTGAAAGGCCGCTTCAAAAAGCGCGCTCGCGTGTTCCACACCGACGATCGTATCCGTTGGGGAATGCAGCGCCAGATAGGGCAATCGCAATTCCCTTACGAGATCGAGCAGATCGACATTTTCAGTCCGCTCTAGAAATTCTCGGCTGATTGAGAATTCTTGCCCTCCAATGCTTACCGGACCGGTTCCATCACGCTTGATAGCTTCGTGATCACCCTTGATGATATGGAGCACGTGCGGAACATCTGATGGCGCACCAATCGTTGCGACTGCAGCCACCTTCTCTGGTCCGAGTTGGTGTGACGCGGCAAGCACGGCCGCTCCCCCCAGACTATGGCCGACCATCAATAGCTTTCCACCAAACCGATCACACAGATCATCTGCCACTGATACCAGATACGCTATATCGGTTGCGAAACCGGCACGCCCAAAGTCACCTTCGCTGCCACCAAGACCGGTGAAATCAAAACGCAGGCAGGCAATACCCTGCTTCGCGAGCGAACGGGCCACACTGATCGCAGCTTTGCTTTGTTTGGTGCAGGTGAAGCAATGGGCAAAGACGGCCGCGCCGCGCACCAACCCTGTGGGCATTTCCAATGCACCATCGAGTTTGTGTCCAGTGCCGGTCGGAATTGAGAGCGATTGCATTGGCATAAGAAGGCCTCCTTGCTCTGACATTCGTCTGAATTCGCTGCGATGTTACGCAGGAACCTGCAACTCTCCCGCGTTGCACGATGCCGGCATGTCCAGCAAGCCGAGATCAGAGAAGTGATGGGTGCTCTTCGCGGAACACCATTGAACATCTGGATGATTCAGCTTGATGCGCTAAACCACTCGGGCTTGTCGCGAAGGAGAAATCATATGATCCGTTCGGTAAAAATGGCTGCCGTATGCCTCGGTTTGGCTGGATTTTCATATACCGGAACAGCGCAAGAGAGGGAACGAGACGCCACATTGAGTGCTGAAGAGGATCAAAACCAACTCCGCATCCGAAGCGAACAAGTGGTGGATCTGATCAACGGCGAGATAGAGCCCGATGCGATCCTCTCGGAGGCCTTTCTTCAAGCTCTTCCAGTGCCGCAGGTAAAGGCGTTCTCAAACAGCCTTACCAGTCAGTATGGACAAGCCGTTGCAGTGGAAACGTTCAATCCGATTGGCGATACTCGCGCAGTCTTGGATGTTCGGTTTGAGCGAGCAATCGCACGCGGTGGAATCGAAATCGCTCCCGATGAAGACAATCGTATCAGCGGGCTGCGGTTCACGTCGATTGATCCGGTCGCGACAGACGATGACAGCGCCGAAAAGATCTCAGCGGAACTCAATGCGCTCCCAGGTGAGGTTAGCGCCTATTTCGGCCCGATCGGCCAGGATGGAACGGCACCTGCGATCAGCATCCAGCCCGACAAGCAAATGCCGCTTGGCTCGGCATTCAAACTGTATGTTCTCGCCACGCTCGCGCAGGACATCGCAGAAGGCACACGTTCGTGGAGCGATGTAGTTGAGCTGCAATCCAAGAGTTTTCCAAGCGGTCGCATGCAGGATTGGCCGCAAGGTTCACCCACCACGCTTCACACGCTGGCGGTCATGATGATCTCAATCAGCGACAACACTGCAACCGATGAACTCGTGAGAGTCTTGGGGCGTGATCGCATTCTCGAAGTGATGGCAGAGACAGGGCATCCCTCTCCTGAACTCAATGATCCATTTATGACCACGCGCGAGCTGTTTCTCCTCAAAGGA
>JBCBHD010000311.1:0-3578 GCA_038526115.1 Pseudomonadota bacterium
CCAGGATCAGGAGACCGGAAAGGATCAGCCCGAAGCCACTCAGCAAAAGGTCGCTTGCGAGCTCGAAGCTGAGAATAATGAGGCGGAACGCAATGACGGCGACAGCCAGTTGGAAAACACCGCGCCATCCCGCCCGAAGCGCCGCCGCTGCAATCCCGACCCATAGCGCCATGAAAAGCAGCGCCGCGAGGATATCGATATCGTTGGCTCCGAACGCGAGTGCAATCGCCAATCCGGCGCCCATGATGATTGCGCCAGCCATCTGGCCCGATGGTCCGGGCCGAGCCACGAGCACCAGCAGTCCGGCGACAACGCACGCGATCGCACGCGTGAATTGGCTTACAGCGCCGAGCACTTCTTCACCGGAGCTATAAGCGCCAACGCTCGCCATCACGCAGAACACCGATCCACCTACCACAGCATAGGTCAGGCCCAACTGCTCGAGCCGATACCAGAATTCCGTTCGGTCGTTACGGCTGCGCAGCCACGCACCTAGTGGCGCATAAAACACAGGCAACGAAGTAACGGCAGCCATCCAGAAATAGGGTGGAGAGACGCCGTCAACCCGGCGGACAAGCTCATCCTGCGCATAGTTGAACTCCCACACGCAATAGATTGATCCCCCCACTAACACCGCAGCGGTCAACCAGCTCCGCCCCATCAGCAACAGGATTGGCCCAAACAAGGCCAGCCAGATCGCCAATGGCTCCCACAAAGGCGAACTGGTTTGATAAACTTGTCCGAGATGCCCGAAGAATGTCAGGCCGAGCGCAGCGGCGACAAACAGCAAGGCTTCGACAGCCCAAGGGGATTTTGTCGACAACTGATCGCCACGCAAAAACAAGGCGGCCAATGAACCAATGATCAGGATGAAATGAATGGCGAGCCGAACCTGACCGGGAATATCATCCCAGTTTGCCGCAACCACTGAAATCAGGCCCAAACCGATTGCCAACGCGCCAATGCCGAACACCGCCCAAAGCGCGAGCGGGCGCGCATGCTCATCTTCATATGCGATGAGCCGCACACGCGTAGCATCGTCGATCAATCCCGCTTCATGCCAGGCATCGATTTTTCGGGTGCTCATGCAGCGAAGTTAGCGGTGGCACACAACAAGGCAAGCGGAATGGCGCAACCAAGTGGAGTCGCCCTTTGGCGAACCCGTAACAGAATTCACAACTCGCCCGGTATATTGAATCCGGCGAGTAAGATCAGCCAGCAGTCGCTTCTTCTGATGCGGCCTCTTCAGAAGCGATCTCGCCCGTCAATTCCTGGCGTGTCATGGTGAGCCGTTCACTCACGCGTCTTTCGTTGAGAGCCATCTCTTCCGCAGGCGACGCGACAAGTCCTATCCTGGCCAGAGGGCCGTCATCTTTCCAGTTCTTGACCCATTCCTGCAGGTACAGATCGAGGCCGGGAATGGCGCGCATATGCGCCTTCTTTACATACACATAAAGCGGTCGTGCTCCGGGATAGGCAAAGCTGGCGATGTTCTCATAAGTCGGGTCGACGCCATTCATGGGTAGCCCCTGTACCTTGTCTGTATTCTCATCGAGGTACGAGAAACCGAAAACGCCAATGGAGCGCGGATTGCTTTCGATCTTCTGGACAATCAAATTGTCCTGCTCGCCTTGATCGACATAGGCGCCATCGGATCGCACTTCGGTGCAGACCTGCTGATGGCGATCCTTGTCTTCCTTTTTCAGCGCTTCCATCGCGGGATTGGTGTCGCACCCGGCTTCGAGCACCAGCTCTTTCAAAGCATCGCGAGTGCCAGACGTGCTGGGCGGTCCGTATACCAAGATCGGCTCATCAGGCAGTGATGGGTCTACATCGGCCCAGGTCTCGGCAGTCTGCTCGCCACCATACGGCCTCGCTGCGAGCGCTTCATAGACGATTTTTGGCGACAGGTTCAGCTGAATGCCGCCTTGCGCAGAGGCAAAGGCGATCCCATCCAGACCGACCTGCAATTCGATGATCTCATCGACACCATTGGCCTGACATTTGTCGAACTCGCTCACTTTGATGCGGCGCGAGGCATTGGCCATATCCGGAGTGTCGGCGCCGATGCCTGAGCAGAACAGCTGGATGCCGCCACCACTTCCGGTGGATTCGATCAGAGGCGATTTGTACTTCGGCTGCGAGAGGGCGAAGCTTTCGGCCACCTGTTTGGCGAAAGGATAAACGGTCGACGATCCTACTGCGCGAATGGAGTCACGTGATCCGCCTCCAGTTCCACAGGCGGTGAGCGCCACCGCTGCGAGACTCAGAATTCCCAGTTTTGCGCCGCGTGCGATCATCGTGATCCCTCATCTTTCGCTCTGCCGAGTGCGCTAGTTGGCGACTGTGACAGGCCAATGACGCAGACAGGATCTCCCGGAGACGGGAGAAACGCCTTAGCTCCCCAAGAAGGGGGCAATGACTTCTGGCCTGACCCGTGCGAGACGCCCACTGGCCTTGTCCAGCATTGCCCATGTGGTAGCCGCCGACACGAGCACTTTCCCATCCGCATCAGTGAATTCGACCCGGCGCACGGACTTTGCGCCTTTGGGCGGATCGGGGATCCAGGTCGTTCCATCCGCCGCTTCGCCCTCGGCGATGTTGCCGCGATAATCGATCTCGTGACGGATCACGACCCAGAAGAACTGCTCGCGATGCGCAGGGTCAGCAACCGCATTCCAATGCGCGGTCGCCAGATCTTGAATCCACTGCACCCAGACGGAATTGTTGACATGGCCGAGCTCATCAATGTGCTGTGGCTCTGCCACGAAGGGGCGGGTAAAGCGATTCACTCCCCCTCACGCTCCTCAGTCATACCCATCTGCCACAGGATGAACGCGTATTCCTCGGCCACTTCGTAGATCGAATTCCAACGGCCCGATTTCCCGCCATGTCCTGCCCCCATATTGGTCTTCAGCAGCAGCACATTGTCGTCGGTTTTGACGTCGCGCAGCTTGGCCACCCATTTCGCAGGCTCCCAATAGGTGACGCGCGGATCATTAAGACCGGCAGTGACCAGCATCGGCGGATAGTCCTGCGCTTTGACCTGATCGTAGGGCGAGTAGCTGAGGATATAGGCGAACGCTTCCTTGCTCTCGATAGGGTTCCCCCATTCCTGCCATTCGCCCGGGGTCAGCGGCAGCTCCGCGTTCAGCATGGTGTTGAGCACATCAACGAACGGTACATGCGCAACGATCGCGCCGTATTGCGACGGATCCTGGTTGATGATCGCGCCCATCAGCTCGCCCCCGGCTGAACCACCGCTCGCGGTTACTTTGCCTTCGGCGGTGTAGCCTTTGGCAATCAAACCGCGTCCGACATCGACGAAATCGTTGAACGTATTGGTGCGCTCGTTGAGCTTGCCCTGAAGATACCAGCGCCGCCCCAGATCATCACCGCCCCGAATATGCGCGATGGCATAGGCAAAGCCGCGATCGACGAGGCTGAGACGCGTGGTCGAAAAGCCCGGCGGGATGGCATAGCCATAGGCACCGTAGGCATAGAGATGCAGCGGGCCTCGCTCGCCACCGTTCATCTGATCGCGGTCTTTGCGATAGACGATGCTGACAGGGACCATC
>JBCBHD010000312.1:0-3571 GCA_038526115.1 Pseudomonadota bacterium
CAGCAGGTCTTCGCCGTCGATCTTGACTTCGGTGCCGCCCCATTTGCCGAACAGGACGCGGTCGCCCGCTTTCACATCGAGAGCAACGCGGTTGCCTGCATCGTCACGGGCGCCTTCGCCAACGGAGACGACTTCGCCTTCGCTTGGCTTTTCTTGGGCTGAGTCTGGAATGATGATGCCGCCTGCGGTCTTGGTGTCAGCTTCGATGCGACGGACCAGCACGCGGTCATGCAGAGGACGAAATGCCATTTTTATGACCTTCTCTTGCTTGATTGATACGTTGATTGGCACTCTCCTCGTAAGAGTGCCAGCGAGGGCGCATGTGGTTGCAGCCTTGCGCAGAGTCAAGCGTTCGAATGCGAAAAAGTTTCTATGAAATTGCCGGGTTTCGATCAGTTAATCGAAGCCGCTCGCGCCCGACCCAACGCCACGTAAGAAGTACGGCTGCAAATGCAAGGCCAGCGGCAAGTCCGATCCAAACACCCGTTCCAGCAAGTGGGGTGAAAAAGCCAAGACCTACGGCAAGGCCAAAGCCGGGCACCCAATAGCTAAACGCTGCGATCCACATCGGTACGCGGGTGTCTTGCAGACCGCGAAGCGCCCCTAAGGCAACAGCTTGAATGCCGTCGACCAATTGAAAGGCTGCGGCGAGCACGAGATATTGCATCGCAAAGCCGATCATTGCTGCATTCTCGGGCGCATGGATGTCGGCGAAGATTGAAAGCAGCAATCCGGGCATCACAATCATTGCAAGCGCGGTAAAGACCATAAAGCCTGCGCCCATTGCGAGCGCGACCCAACCCGCTCTACCGATCCCCACAAGGTTTCTCGCTCCGTAGAAATAGCCCACTCGGATAGTGACCGCTTGGCCCACCCCAAACGGGATCTGAAATGCCAAGGCGGCGAGCTGCAAGGCGAGCGCATGCCCAGCCAATTGCGCAGAACCAATGCGGCCCATCAAGAACGCTGCAGCACTGAAGATCCCAGCTTCGGCGATAACTGTCAGTGCGATGGGGACGCCGATCCGCACGATTTCTTTGAGGCGATCCCAATCTGGCACCCACCAGCGGTGAAAGATCCGGTATTTGTGCAGCTTGGGGTCGAGACGGATAACAACGATGTAGCACAGCATCACGCTGGTAGTGGTGATGATGGTCGCGATGCCCGCTCCGACAAGTTCCAGGCGAGGCGCACCAAGATTACCGAATATCAGCGCGTAATTGCCGATCGTGTTCACAACGATACCGACCAGAGTGAGGGCGGTCGCAAAGACCGGCCTTCCCAATGCCGAAACATAGGTCCGCAATACATTGCCCACCACCATTGGGATGAGCGAGAACATGACGGCGATCAGGTAGGGGAAGCCGAGGACTATAAGAGCTTCGTCCTGACCCGTGATGCGCATGATCGGAATAGTCAGCAGGGCAAAAGCCATGCCTCCCAGCCCGCTAACGACCGCAAGCCACAAAGCCATGCGCATGGCCCGGCGCACGGGACGCACACCATTGGGGTTCTCGCCAAGTTCTGCCGCAATGACCGGCGCAACTGCTGCGGTGAGAGAGTTGAGCGACCATACAATTAGCCCGAAAACGCCGAGCACCAATTGCGATGCGGCCAGCGGGGCTTCCCCCAGCCGAGTGATAAAGATGACATCAACCGTGTAGGTTGCCATTTGCAGCAAGTTGGCAGCCGCCAGTGGCCCGGCCAGCAACAAGGTTGCCCGGAATTCCTGCCCCCAGCTCAGTCCTTTGAGCTTAGGCGTTTCAAAAGGTGCCGTTTCGCGCATCGTAGTTCTCTGCTTGCCAAGCATTTTACAGCATCAGGCAAGCCGGCCCGGATAGGCGCATGCGCTCTGCAATCAAAGCGAATTCCGTATGTGCGAACTCGCCGCATAGGGCTCCTCTCTGGATTCCCATTGAATTCATGGTAAATTCCATTCATTATTGTATCGCAATGTAAATGAGGGGGGATTCGGTGCAGCGGCACCCAATCGAGCATTCGGCTGACAAGAGCCAATCTTGCGAGCAAGATCATGCTGCGAGCGTGCAGCATGATGCACGCTGGCTGCCTGCGCCCCATCCCGTAGAGTATATCGCGAAACTAGATGCTGCGATTGAAAGAGCACCGCGCCGGTCAGGTGCAACCGCGACGCGCGCAGTCGTGGGCGCGGCTGTAATCGCTGGTGCGGTTACTATCCCTGACCTCTCCGTCGATGCGATGGACGCCCCCTATTTTACCGTTGGTGCGTCAGAGTCGATCGATCCACCTCAACAAGTCGAAGTAGCACCGTCCAGTTTGAGAACCGGCGTGAGCAGCGCTCCCGTCTATGTTCCTGCTAGCCTTGTGAGCAAGCTTGATCCGGCACCATTCGCTTTCTCAACTCAGTCTCGCATCGAAGATGTAGGCGGACCTTTGCCGCTTGGTTTTGTCGAGCAGGGCAGCGAGCGATTTGATCTGGCATTTGCAGGCGTTGAGCTTCCTCTTTCTTCGTCAGTCGATTTTCCATCGCTGCCCGGTAATCCAGCCCCGGAGCAGCTACCCGTTTCTGATGCGTTTCGCTTGCGGGTTGTTGAGATTCCGCAAGTGACGAATTTGCGCCCGTTTGAACCATCCCGGTCGGCCCCAATGCCTGAGAGACCGCAGTCTTTGGCTGAGCTGCCGATCCCGACTGTTGAACTTGGCCGTGCAGAAGAGGCTGTGGTGGCAGCCTTTGCGGGCGAACTGGATGTATCGGGCGCTGTGCGCGGAGCAATACCGGGCGCGCCTGCAACACCGCCAAGTTTGCCGCAGCCTTCCGAAGCTCAAATAGCCGTGCCAGTGCCGTCGAGCGTTGCTCAAACGCCGCCCGGTCCAAGGCTTCCTGTTGAAGTTGTCCTGGAAGAGAAGACGCAGCTGGGCGCCCGGATCAACGGCGTGCTAACGGGCAGAGTAGATTTCCAGCAGCTCGACGGCACGATCGCCATCCGGCTCGGATCTGTAGTCGACATGCTGCATGACCGGTTCGACGCACCAGAGCTGGATCGGATCGCGGGCGCAGGTGCGCTCGATTCCTTCGTTACACTGGCCACGCTGCAATCGGCTGGCATCCCGATTGACTACGATCCTGTCTATGACGAGGTAAAGTTCGGGATCGATTACGACGATGCACCCAATGCGACCAAGGTCCAAGTCGAACAGATCGGCGCGCCAACTTTGGGTAATGATCGAACCGTGATCGATCAGATACCGCGTTAAGATCGACCATACAAAAAAGGGCAGCGCCATTGCTGGCACTGCCCCTTCTTTAGATCGGTCAAAACCAATCGAAGCGTAAGCGCCCAAACGGGCGGATTGCTTACTTGAGCTCGACGGTACCGCCAGCTGCTTCGATCTTGCCTTTGATCTCTTCGGCTTCTGCTTTCGCAACGCCTTCTTTGAGAGGCTTTGGTGCGCCTTCGACGAGACCTTTGGCTTCGGTGAGGCCCAGGCCAGTGATGGCGCGGACTTCTTTGATGACCTGGATCTTCTTGCCACCGTCGCCGGTGAGGATGACGTCGAATTCGTCTTTTTCTTCAGCAGCGCCGCCAGCGTC
>JBCBHD010000313.1:0-3570 GCA_038526115.1 Pseudomonadota bacterium
CGTGCAGGAAAAGATGGTCGAAGGCGCGATCAAGAAATACGCCAAGGAAAACGCGCTGCTTAGCCAGATCTTCGTGAAAGATGGCAAGGCGACTGTCGAAGAGTATGTCGCCCGCACTGCAAACGAAGCTGGCGCGTCGATCAAGTTGGTTGACTATGTTCGCTATCAGCTCGGCGAAGGCATCGAAGTCGAAGAAAGCGATTTCGCAGCAGAGGTCGCAGCTGCCGTAGGTGGCTAAGCAATCAACTCCTAGAATTCACGGCCGTCGCAGCTTATCGCTGCGGCGGCCGTATTTCTATCAGCCAGATTTCCGGTTGGCTGAACAAACGGATCGGAAGCAGGCTGGTGCCGATGCCAGCGCTTGTAACCAGCGTCTTGCCGTGCTGTTCCACAACTCCGCAGGCGTAGAGATCACCAAAGTCCGACATCGTGGCCGGAGCGCCGCCCCATGGATACCGGATCTGTCCGCAATGCGTGTGACCGGCGAGCACAAGGTCTACATCCACTGGCACTGAAGGGAAGATGTCGGGGCTGTGCGTCAGAACTACGCGTGGGCCGGATAGAGCAGACATGCTCTCGATCGTCGCAGCCAGATCCGCTCTTCCCGTAAAGTCATCGTCCACACCTCCAAGAGCGATCGGACCGACTTGGGCAGCTTCGTTGGCCAGCACCTTGATATGTTCATGATTGGCGAGTTCTCGCGATAAGGCAGGCCAATCAAACCAGTGGTCATGGTTGCCCGGGACCAGGACGGTGCCGAGCGGCGCTTTGATATTGCCAAGTGGAGCGACGATTTCTTCCGCCGAATAGAGCTTTGTCGCGACGCGTTTTTCGCTGACCAGGTCACCGGCGATCAGGACCATATCGGGATCGAGGGAATTCACCTGTTCCACGATCCGCTCCAGCCGCGACGGCGGCATATCTGGCCCAGCTACATGAATATCGGCAAGCAACGCCATGCGTACAGGAGAGGCTGTGGCGTCCAGCTTTTCACTGTCTATCGACAGGCGCTGGACCACCGGATCGCGCATCGTGTCGTGCCACGCCTTCGCGGCGATGGCCAAACCGATAAGGCAAGCCAACGCAGCCAAGCGGCGCAGGGTAATGTGTCTCATGAATTTCGTAGGCAATTACTCAATCCCCTTTTGTCGGAGAGTGCCTGCCGGGATGAAGCTCTGCAATGATTTCTTCCAAGCGCGAATTTTCCTACTGTGCACTGTCCCGGTAAGTGGGATTTTCGCACGTTATTGGCCGTGTTTGAGGTGGATGAAATGCAAGACGCGATTTGAAGAGCGCACACATGCCCGGCTTGCAACGTCGAAATGATCATTGCGGAAGGTTACACTTGAACCACGCGATTTTCCCTCACTTGCCTGAAAAAGCGAGCAAAATCGGGCTCAAGGAGTTTTGCAAAGCGTAGGGTTATGTGGTCCATCTCACGCGTTTCCTTGCACCATTCCCCTTGGCATCACCCCATCGCCCCGATAAGGGCTGCGCAGCCTGTTTCACCGCTGAAAGACACGACCATATGGCAATGCCCGAAATCAAGCGCGTCCTGCTCAAGCTCTCAGGTGAGGTGCTAATGGGAGAGCAGGAATACGGCATTGATCCGGCCTATGTGGCGCGCCTCGCAGAAGAGGTGAAAGCGGCGAAGGAGACCGGGCTCGAAGTCTGCCTCGTGATTGGTGGTGGCAACATCTTTCGCGGCGTGGCCGGGGCCGCACGCGGGCTTGATCGCACCACCGGCGACTACATGGGAATGCTCGCGACAGTGATGAATGCGCTCGCAATGCAGAATGCGTTGGAGCAAGCCGGTGTGCAGACTCGTGTTCAATCGGCGATCCCGATGAGCAGCGTGTGCGAACCTTACATCCGCCGCCGCGCCGAAAGGCACCTTGAGAAAGGCCGCATCGTGATTTTCGCGGCGGGCACGGGCAATCCCTTCTTCACCACTGACACCGGCGCAGCGTTGCGCGCAGCCGAAATGAACTGTGATGCGCTGCTTAAGGGAACCAGCGTCGATGGCGTTTATGACAGCGATCCCAAGAGCAACCCTGATGCCGAACGTTTTGAAACCATAAGCTACGACCATGTTCTCTCGCGCAACCTCAAGGTTATGGACGCAACGGCGGTTGCGCTTTGCCGGGAGAACAACATTCCGATAGTGGTGTTTTCGATCCGAGAGAAAGGCAATGTCGCCCGCGTACTTGGCGGCGACGGCGTACAGACAATTGTAACAGAGGAAGCTTGATCCATGCCGCAATATGACAAGGCCGATATCGAGCGCCGCATGAACGGCGCCGTTGAGGCCCTAAAGAGCGATCTGGGTGGCCTGCGCACAGGACGCGCCAACACCAGCCTGCTCGATCCGGTTGTTGCCGAAGTGTACGGCGCGATGATGCCGCTCAGCCAGGTGGCAACGGTTTCCGCGCCGGAACCACGCATGCTCAGCGTTCAGGTGTGGGACAAATCGAATGTCAGCGCCGTTGAGAAAGGCATTGCGCATGCCAATCTGGGCCTCAATCCGATGACGGATGGCCAAACGATCCGTTTGCCAATGCCGGACCTGACGGAAGAGCGTCGCAAGGAATTGGCAAAGCTTGCGGGTCAATATGCGGAAAAAGCGAAGATCGCGATCCGCAATGTCCGCCGCGACGGGATGGAAGCGCTGAAAACCGACGAGAAGAAGAAGGAAATCTCTGAGGATGAGCGCAAGCGGATGGAAGATGACGTCCAGAAGCTGACGGACAAATACGTCGCCGAAACGGATGATGCCGCGGCGAAGAAGGAACAGGAAATCCTGACTCAGTAGGTTGGGCCAAGGGGTTAGATTGCAGGTTTAGGCAGGGCAGGGGAGGCCAAATGGGCGACCAGCCCGCGACGGGCAAAGCAGGCGCCGCTAACGGCGCGCAGCACGTCGCGATCATCATGGATGGGAATGGGCGCTGGGCCAAGAAGCGTGGCCTGCCGCGCGCAATCGGTCACCAGCGGGGTGTCGAAGCGGTGCGGCGTCTGGTTCGCGCGGTTGAGCCAATGGGGTTGGACTGCCTGACGCTGTATGCCTTCTCCTCCGAGAACTGGAAGCGCTCCGAAACCGAAGTCGATGATCTGATGAACCTGATGCGTCGGTTCATCAAATCGGACCTCGCTGAGTTTGTTGCCAATGATGTAAAGCTGAAGATCATCGGCGACTGGCGCTCTCTCGCGCCCGACATCGTCGCCATGCTGGAAGATGCGCTTGAACAGACCTCAAAAGGGACACAAACGCTCGCAGTGGCACTGAACTATGGCTCGCAGAACGAAATAGCGCGGGCCGCGACGAAAGCAGCCGAGGCCGGTCCGATTACACCGGAAACCATTGCTGCGCATTTGGACACTCACGATCTGCCTCCGCTTGATCTGTTGATCCGCACGAGCGGCGAAATCCGTCTTTCGAACTTCCTGCTGTGGCAAGCGGCATACGCTGAGATGCTGTTCGTCGACACGCTGTGGCCAGACTTCAAGCCGGATCATCTTCAGCAGGCGCTCGATGACTTTGCCGGAAGGGAGCGTCGCTATGGTGGACGTTAG
>JBCBHD010000314.1:0-3564 GCA_038526115.1 Pseudomonadota bacterium
ACAAGCGATGTCATCTAAGTGTCCCCCAAGTTTCCTGATCAACGGGTCTATCGCCAACTTTGCAGATCACAATGATGCTTTTGGGCTTGCTATTAAGAATAATTCGCATATCCTGCTTTTGCAAACGCTTCGCAGGAGTGATTCTAAGACCGATGTATATTTGCATTTGCAACGCAATCCGTGAAGCTGACCTGCGTAAGGCAGCTTTGACCAATGGTGGCGATGCTGAAGCGACCTATGCGACGCTCGGCAAACAACCCAATTGCGGGCAATGTCTTGGTAAGGCTGGCAAAATCATCGATCAGGAGCGCGCGCTCGCTAGTTGCAATGAACTCGCAATATAAGTTGAACAAGCGCAACTGCGAACGGTTCGCAACCAACTGAATAATAAGGAAAAAGTTTTGGATTACCCTTGTTCCTCATCGGAACTGGGGCCATATTGTGCCGGTTACATCGAGCCGCCAAGCGCTGCATTGCGCATGGCCCAATTGCAAGGGAACCCACGCCATGAAGGGCGATCCGAAAGTTATCGAATTTCTCAACAAGGCGCTCACTAACGAGCTGACCGCTATCAATCAGTATTGGCTGCACTACCGCGTGCTTGACGATTGGGGAGTGACCAAACTCGCTGAATACGAACGCAAGGAATCGATTGAGGAAATGGAGCATGCGGACAAGCTCGCCGAGCGCGTGCTGTTCCTGAATGGGCTCCCGAACTTCCAGGCGATTCACAACCTGCGTGTTGGTGAGACGGTCGAGGAGATCCTCAAGGCTGACATGGCGCTTGAAGAAGACGCCATTCCCTTGCTGCGCGATGCAGTCGAATATTGTGAGAGTGTGCGGGACTATGTGAGCCGTGATCTGTTTGCATATATTCTCGATAACGAAGAAGAGCATGTCGACTTCCTCGAAACCCAATTCGATATGATCAAGAATATGGGTCTGCAGAATTATGTACAGTTGCAGAGCAAGGCCGCTGGTGAAGGCGGCGAGGGCTAACGCGCTCCATCATTGAAAAAAGGGAAGGCGGGGCAGTGGCGCTCCGCCTTTTCTTTTGCACCATCGGCGTTTCGAAAGTCAGCCGGCAGGTCCGCGCGCGGCCATCAGCGTTTCGCGGAAGAAGTAAGCCAGACCGGTGATCAGACAGCCAACCGTAGCGACCCAGAGGATAGCGATAAAAGTCCCGATCTGCGCATCGATATAGGTTGAGACAAATAACAGCGCGACGACCACGCTGATAATCGCAGCAGCAGCCGTTGAGACCATGATAGCGCGGCGAGCCAGCTGTCTGCGGATTCTCAGCCAGGTCACTTCAGCTTCTGACCGCGCCAGCTTGGCAGGATCGTCATTTGCTTCCAGCCGCTCGATCCGCCCCGCAATCCAGTTCAACCGGGCGACCATCACGTTCATAATGCTGCCGATACCCACCAGCAGGAAGGCCGGTGCAAGGCTCGATTGCAGCGCTTTGGTTACGCCGGGTGTGCTTGCCGTCTGCTCAAGCAGATCGGTCGCAATGGCGGCGCCCAGTAGATCGAGGATCACGATTTGGTTGACCCGCTGCTGTAATTTCCGCCTCCACCTTTGTTGGCGTTGTACGGGTTCTTCGGGCTTTTCAGACTGACTCTAACCGGCACAGCGTCAAAGCCGAGTTTTGCTCTTATGCCGTTGACCAAATAGCGTTCGTAGCTCTTGGGAAGATCATCCAGTCGCGTGCCGAACACTACAAAGCGCGGAGGGCGGGTGCCAACCTGCGTGATATAGCGCAGCTTGATCCTGCGGCCTCCGGGTGCGGGCGGAGGGTTGGTGTCCAAAGCATCGTCAAACCAGCGATTGAGAGCAGCCGTGGGAACGCGCTTTGACCAGCTTTCGCGAATGGCGAAAGCGCCTGACAACATCGTATCCAAACCCTTGCCCGTTTTGGCGCTGACAGCGAACAACGGCAGTCCGCGAACCTGCGCCAATCCATCATCCAGAGCGGCGCGGATGCCATTGAACAGGCTCGAGGGATCTTCTGCGATGTCCCATTTGTTGATGGCGATCATCAACGCTCGGCCCTCTTCGAGCACGAGGCTGGCAATCTTGAGATCCTGATGCTCAAGGCCCTGGGTCGCATCCAGCAGCAATACGACGACTTCGGCAAAATCAACCGCGCGGCGTGCATCGGCGACCGACAGCTTTTCCAGCTTTTCGGTCACATTTCGCTTTTTGCGCATCCCGGCTGTGTCAATCAGCCGAATGTCGCGGGTTTCGCCAGACTTCGGATCATCCCATTGCCAGTCAATCGCAATCGAATCGCGTGTGATTCCGGCTTCAGGGCCGGTTAGCAGGCGGTCTTCGTCGAGCAGACGATTGATCAAAGTCGATTTGCCTGCGTTGGGTCGCCCGACAATCGCCAGTTTCAGCGGGCCAAGAGGTGCGTCCTCATCAAGTTCGTCGTCGCCGACAACCTCTGCAGTTTCAGCCGCTTCTGATTTTTCTCCGATGATGGGCCATAGGCCGCCGAACAGATCAGCGATCCCTTCACCGTGTTCCGCAGAAAGCGGGACAGGGTCGCCAAGTCCAAGCGAGTAAGATTCCAGCACGCCGCTTTCGCCGGCCGCCCCTTCGGCTTTGTTTGCGACCAACACGATCGGCACATCGTGTTCACGCAGATAGCGGGCAATCTCTTCATCCAGCGGAGTAAGCCCTGCGCGCGCATCGACCACGAAAAGAGCGGCATCCGCGCCTTCAAGACTGGCTTCGGTCTGTTTGCGCATCCGACCGGGGAGCGTGAGATCATCCTCATCTTCCCACCCGGCTGTATCGACAATCGTGAATTCAAGCCCGGCGATCTCTGCATCACCCATACGCCGGTCACGCGTGACACCAGGCTGATCGTCGACAAGCGCGAGTTTCTTGCCAACCAAGCGGTTGAAAAGTGTCGACTTGCCGACATTGGGCCGACCGATGATGATGACCTGAGGCTTCATACTTGCACGAGAGGTGGCGTTTCACTCGCCACTTGGCAAGCAAACCGGCCCTCAGCCTTTCTTGGCGATCGGTGGATCCTCACCCATATCTTCGAACCAGGCTTCCACGTCGCCGGACAATTTCAGCAGCAAAGGATTGCCTTTGCGGTCGACGGTCTTGCCGGCCTGAACCTTCACCCAGCCTTCGGAAATCGAATATTCTTCAATATCCGTCCGGACATTCCCTTTGAATCGGATGCCGACGCCGCGCTGCAACGCTTCCCCATCAAAGTGTGGGCTGCGGGGATGCACGGCCAAATGATCAGGCGGGGTGGTGGGTTTCGTATCTTCGCTCATGGCCGCGCCTCTAATACCGCTTTCGCGGGACTACAAGCGCGTTACGCTTGCCCTTTTGCACGGAGCGGGATACAGGCCCGCCCATACGCGCGGGAGCCTCTCGGTTTCCCGCGCTGCTTCGTTCGGGCAAGCGGGCGTGGCGGAATTGGTAGACGCGCTGGTTTTAGGTACCAGTATCGAAAGATGTGGGGGTTCGAGTCCCTTCGCCCGCACCAATACGCCGCGCTGGGGTCCGGACCCCTGATTACACTAGAAGGTT
>JBCBHD010000315.1:0-3547 GCA_038526115.1 Pseudomonadota bacterium
AAAACCGCCGCGCTGCCAGTGTGATGATCAACTGATCCGAGGTTATCGGATTATCCGGGCAGGCCGGGAGCAGTCTCGGCCTGCACGAAATCAACAGGCGATGCAGGTGCGACGTTTGTTGCACTGCCGAAATGATCCGATGTGGACGCAACAATGCACAGCGCCGCCAGTGCAAGCACTGAAAAAACGCTGGAAATCTGCAATTGCTGGCTCATCGTTACTCCTTCTCGGCGCGCTCGCTAGCGTGCACTTGTGAATATAGTATTGCAATGCAACATTTCACACTGAAACCTGTTCCCATTCCTTTTCAATCGCATCCACCTCGCCTAGATTAGCCGCATGATGCGCTCGACCAACGTCATATTTATCCAGCCAGCAGGCTGTTCCGCGTGAGCCGGAGGAAACGTTCAGACGATTGGGGCTTCCCGCGCTGGCGACCCTATGAGTCCTCGCGGGAGACGGTGGCGCAGCGTGAATGCGATCGCCATGGCTGTGATGAACCGGGTCTGTGTCCGGCACCGAAATCACCCAATAGCCCAGACCGGTGGTATTTCTGTCAGAAGCATGCCGCCGAATACAACAAGGGCTGGGACTACTTCGAAGGCCTCGACAAGGAACAAAAGGCCGAACGCGCCAAGGCGGAACGACAGGAAAGCGAAGGCTATGCCGAAGCATCGCATTACGGCTGGAGCGGGGCCGGCGACGGCTCCCGCAGCGCCGACGAGATGCGGGCGCTGGAGTTGCTAGAACTGGAAGCGGACGCCGATTTTGCGGCAATCAAGAAGGCCTATCGCGCGAAAGCCAAGGAAGTGCACCCGGATGTGAAGCCCGGCGACGAGGAAGCCGCTAAGCAGTTTCAGGCCATCCAACTCGCCTATGATGTCCTGCGCATGGCTGAGGAACGGCGGGAGTGGAGGGGGTAAACGTCTGTTTACGACCCTCTTGCTTGTAGGTCGACGGCCAGGGAAATCCTGAAAATCGAAAACGAACTATTCGCTACTTTCATGGGGCCAAAGGGTTCTTTGAGTATCGGCGTTGAGCGCTATGAATTCCCTAAAATCGCTAACGATTATTGGGATTCCAATTGGCTGATAATCACTGGTCATGCCGTGCTTAATGGGAAGTCTTGGAGTTTTCGTGACCCATGCTTGACCACCTTCGAGGTGCAGCGCTTGGCCGACTGGCTTGACGAAGTTTCCTCTGGCAATTCAGAAAAGAAGTTCTGTAGCTTTACTGAGCCGAATCTCGATTTTGCATTGGTGCACGATGTCGCACTCCGGATTGCATTTTCGCACGAGGCCCTGCCACCCTGGAGCAACCAACCCAGAGACTGTGGCGAGATTGGTTTTGAGATCCCTATAGACGACCGGCTTGTTGCTGCCGCTAGTACCTTGCGTACGCTGTTGATGCGTTTCCCGATCCGAGCGCGCAACGGCAACTAACCACCGCGAACGCTGTCATCCCGGCGAAAGCCGGGATCTAGGGCGGCAAAGGGCAGCATTGACTGGCCCTAGACCCCCGATCAAGTCCGGGGTGACGCGGTGGGTTGGCGGCGAGCGCTGACTGATGTTCTTGAGTTGTCGACCTAATCCCCCGACCCAGCAAACCCCGGCTTGGCCGCTGTCGAGTTGATCGTTGGATTGGGGTTGTCATTCCACCAGGCCACGTCGGTCCATGGCCGCGCGTCGACCTCGTGAGTCCAGCAATTCTTCGGTTGCTGCGCGAGGTGCCAATAGGTTTCTGCGAGCGCGCCCGGATCGATCACACCGTCTTCACCTTTGGATGCCTTGTATCGCTCCCAATTGTCGCCGAGCAATTTGCCGAGCGTGTCAGGTGCATCGACCGCACCATCAACCACGATATGGGCCACATGGATGCCTTGCGGGCCGAACTCGGCGTTCAGCGTCTGGCATAGCATGCGCCGGCCACCCATCGCTGCGGCGTGGCTATGTTGGCCGGCATTACCGCGCACCGCCGAGGTCGCGGAGGTCACAAGCAACGATCCCTTGCCTCGTTCGACCATGGCGGGGAAGGCAGCGTGTGCGAGGCGGAACACGCCATAGCAGCCAAGCCGCCAGCCCAGTTCGAACGTCCGGTGAGGGGTGTCGTGCAACTTGCGGTTCCCGATTTGCGCGCCAAGATTGTAGAGCGCGGTGTCTATCGGGCCGATATCGGCCTCAACCCTCTCGACGAGTTCTTCGATCGCGCCATCTTCGGAGGCGTTGAGCAGCGTGCCGCTCGCCGATCCGCCAGCTGCTTCAATCTCGCCTACCAGCTTGGCCAAACCCTCTTCATCCGATCGTCTTGCCAACACGGCGTGATATCCGCCTGCTGCAAAGCGTGCAGCCGCGTGGCCGCCAATGCCAGCACCTGCGCCAATCACCAGGAATACAGGCTTGCGAGTGGTCATTGCGTGTCTCCGGGAAAAATTGAAGTATTGTCTTCCTCGCCCGCGGGATAGGGCAGGATCAGATCACCAGCGCGGTTGCGAAGGCCGTATTTGATTACAGCTTCGAAACGGGCGGAAAGCGCTCCACTGCACCCTGCGCGGCTCAAAGCGTTGATGACCGCTTCATCGTCGCGAAACGGAGCGAGCATGAGCGGGAATTGCAAATTGGCCGCGGGGCAACGGTTAGTGCGGTCGTCCTTCGCGCTGCGTTCCTCAATCAGCTGTAGAGCTGCGGTGCGGTCACGGTTTCTCGCGACCAGATAGAGCTTGAAATCGAGATGGTCGGTCAGACCGAACTGAGAACCTCTTGGTTCTGACCGGAGGTGATCAAGATAGCGGTCTGTGATGCGCTCTGCATAGGCAAACTCGCCCCGGCGGATCGCGGCGAGGATCATTGCTTCGCTCTGGTCGGTGAAAGGCCAACCGTTCTTGTCGCCATCAGGCTTGAAGAGCAGCGCTCGCGCCTGCTCGAGATTGGTCTTTGCTTCACCGATCATGCCCAATTGAAGCAGAATTTCCGATTGCTTCCTTCGGGCAAATCCCAGATCGAAATTGTCGAACCGATACAGGTCGCCTTCGATATTTGTGATGAGCGCACGGTTCGTGGACAGGGCAGCTTCCCACTCATCCAGCTTGGTCAGCGCACTCACCTTCAGTCGCAGCGCACGCGTCCGCAAAAGCTCTTCCAAAGGCCATTGCGGATCGCCGATAAAGTCGAGCGTCTGATCTGCGTAATCGATCCCTTGACGCAGATTGCTCTGTTTGTCGCCAGTCGGCTCACCCGCTGCGTAGTCGGCCAGCGTGAATAATTGCAGAGCGCGCAAAAGCGGCCAGCACGTATAGGCGGCTTTGCCGAGATCGAAATCGTGCTGCGCAGAACATGCTGACAGATCGCTACGCTCATTTTCAGGGATCGTGTGCTTCAATACCGGGGGATCCGACCATTCGAGCAGCGTTTCCCCTTCTGCGACAGGCCGATCAGGATAATTGATTTCGAACTGCGCGCTGGCTCCCGTGCCGGCTACCATGAGGCTTAATGCCGCGCCGATAAAGATCGGATGTACGATCTCCCGTATCTGGCACAACCTCATTCCCTGC
>JBCBHD010000316.1:0-3542 GCA_038526115.1 Pseudomonadota bacterium
GGGGCTTTGGGGGCATAGTCTTCAGGATCCCTGCACATGCAGGACTAGGTGGCGGAGAGGGAGGGATTCGAACCCTCGGAACCCCTAAGAGCTCAACAGTTTTCGAGACTGCCCCGTTCGACCACTCCGGCACCTCTCCGCATCCCGTTTGCGTTTCCGTATCGTCGCTCGAGCGCAACGCGCATCGATTGGCAACGGTCAGGCCGGTCGAAAGCCTTGGCACCGCCTCAGGAAGCGGGCCGGTTAGCGCAGGGTTTGCGCCTTGCCAAGCCGTAATCGCGGACAAAATGCGGGCATATCTGATAGCCACCAGCGAAGATCGCTTGTTTTGCTTCGACGAACAGCCATATTCTAGCGACTATGGAACATGCAGAGTTCTTTTCGAGCCAAGCTGGCCGAACAATTGTTGCGCCCCGCCAGATACGCAGCCGTTTTGGTATTGGTGAGATTGTACGGCACCGCCTTTACGATTTTCGTGGAGTGGTCTTCGATATCGACCCCGTCTTTGCAAATAGCGAAGAATGGTACGAATCGATCCCTGAAGATCTGCGGCCCAAACGTGATCAGCCGTTCTACCACCTGCTCGCCGAGAACGACGACTCGAGCTATGTCGCCTATGTGAGCCAGGCAAATCTGGTTTCTGACGCTGAAGGCGGGCCGGTAGATCACCCGACCCTGTCGCAACTGTTCGAACAGTTCAAGGATGGGCGTTACCGGATGCGGCGATCACTCACGCATTGAGCGATGGCCATGTCGCAGCCGGTTTAACTCTTCAGCTTCCAGCCAGACCTCAGCACCACATACACTGCAAGCGCGATTGCCAGATTAAGCACGGCCAAGCCGATTGCTGCCACCATGACATCGCCGCTGGCCCCGATATCGCTCTCCCCGAGAAAGCCATAACGGAAGCCGGAAATCACGTAAAAGAATGGGTTAGCTCGGCTGACCGCCTGAAATGCAGGTGCGAGATTGTCGATCACGTAGAATGTGCCTGAAAGCAGAGACAAAGGTGCGATCACGAAATTGGTTATAGCGGCGTTGTGATCGAATTTCTCGGCCCAGATCGAGGTTGCAAGCCCAAGCAGCGCAAGTAGTATTGCCCCCATCAAGCCAAACCAGATTACGGCCCAACCATGTGCAATCCCCAGTGAGACGCCCGGCCACAGCGCCATTGCCAAAGCGACCGTACAACCGACAGCAATGGCCCGAGTAACAGCGGCTGCAACGATACCGCCCATCAGTTCTCCCGGAGACAGAGGTGGCATCAACAGATCGATTATCGTCCCCTGGATCTTGCCGGAGAGCAACGAGAACGATGAGTTGGCGAATGCATTCTGCATCATTCCCATCACGATAAGACCTGGAGCTACGAAGCTGGCAAAGGGTACTCCAAGCGCTTCGCGTCCACCCCGCCCCAACGCGACGGTGAAAATGATCAAAAACAGCAAGGTTGTGACCGCTGGAGCCCAGATCGTTTGCGTCTGGACCTTGAGAAACCGTCTGACCTCCTTCATATAGAGGGCGAAGAGACCGATGCGATTGATCCCGGTGATGACCGGAACACCTCGCGGCGGGAACCGGGTGCTCTCACCGGCAACATTCTCAACGGGGGCAGCGTCCGAAATCGGGTTCGCGGTAGCATTGTCGGCCATGGCATCTGCGCCTAAGGCCTTGCTCCATTCCTGACAAGCGGATGCTGGAACGCAATTTGAACGGAAGCAGGCATTTATGAGTTGGACTGACGAGCGTATCGGAACGCTCAAGAAGATGTGGGAAGGCGGATCAACCGCCAGCCAGATTGCCGAGGAACTTGGCGGTGTCAGCCGCAATGCAGTCATCGGTAAAGCCCATAGACTGGGCTTGAAATCGCGCCCTTCCCCGGTGAAGGCCAACGAGAAGAAGAAGGCCGCGAAAAAGGCTGCTGCCAAACCGGCAACTGCAAAGAAGGCAGCACCAAAGACAGCGAAGCCGGCAGCCAAGCCAGCGGCGAAATCTGCGGAAAGCGCTCCAGCAGCTGCGAAGCCGAGTGCAAGCACCGGTGGAACTCCGTCGCAGCCTCTGCCCAATCCCACCCCTGATCTTCCCAAGATCGTGTCAGTCGGGCCGGGCGGCTTCCTCCGTCAGGGCCCCGGTGACCAGCAAGCTCCGATCCCACCTGCCCCTCCGCGGCGTCTCGTTCCGGCCAAACCGAGCCCGGAGATTGCCGACAAGACAAGCCTGCTCGATCTGTCTGACAAGGTCTGCCGTTGGCCAATGGGTCATCCAGGTGAGCCGGACTTTCACTTCTGCGGTGCACCGGTGAACCCTGGCTTCCCGTATTGTGTCGAACATTGCGGACGGGCCTATCAGGCGCAGCTGCCGCGTGGTGCTCGCCGTCCTCCACCACCGCTGCCATTTGGTGGACCGCGGGTTCGCTGACCCAGGCCCCAGATCACGCAAAGACACCGGCTCCAACCTCTCGCTTCGCTTATGCGGAGCGAGACATGGACCGCATGTTACACGGTCCAGAAGTACAAATGCTCGCCCTGCAACTGCGGGTCGCACAGCAGCGCCCTCACGGCGCTTTATTCGCAGCGGTAACACGTGCAGGTAAGTCATGCCGTCACACTGGCGACAGGCTTCCAAGTAGGAAAGCGCTTGCATAAACCCTGGAGGACAAGCCCATGCCCATCTCCCTTCACTCTGCCTTCGTTCCCAACTGCCAACAAATCCTGACCGGCATGACCGGCTTGGTCGACAAGGCAGAAACCTATGCCAAGGACAATGGCCTTGACGACGCCGAGTTGTTCGACGCCAAGCTCGCAGACGATATGTGGTCTCTGCCATGGCACGTGCGCGCCTGCTGGATGCATTCGACCTATGTGATCAAGCAAATCGCAACTGGCGAATTCACACCGGACTTCACCGATGTACCCAAGGATTGGGATGGAATGCGTGCGATGATCGCCGACGCTCAGGAGGAATTGGCAGCAACGACGCCCGAACAGTTGGAAGAACACGCAGACAAAACAGTCGGCTTCGTGCTGGGCGGGAAACGGCTGATGGAACTGACCGGGTCCAATTTCCTGCTGAGCTTTTCACAGCCCAATTTCTATTTCCACGCAACAACGTTTTACGACATCCTTCGGATGAAGGGGCTACCTCTCGGAAAAATGGAATTTATGGGACCAGTCCGCGTTCTGGGAAGTT
Organism: Pseudomonadota bacterium; assembly: GCA_038526115.1. GTDB lineage: Bacteria > Pseudomonadota > Alphaproteobacteria > Sphingomonadales > Sphingomonadaceae > Erythrobacter. The sequence continues at coordinate 3,190 of JBCBHD010000316.1, forward strand.
GATACACACATGAAACCAATCACTTTTGCTGCTTGCGCAGCCGTAGCCGCTCTCACTCCTCACACGGCAGCTCTTGCCGAACTGCCTGACCCGGTTCGCGCCATGATCGATGCTGCCATCGAAAGCGGTGATGAGGCTAAGGTGCGAACAGTGATTGATCTCGCCAAGCAGACCAATCCTGATGACGCCTCCGAGCTGGATGGAATTCTCTCCAGCTTCGAGGCCGAACTTGCCGCTGCGACAGCTGAAGCACAAGCAACCAAGGAAGCTGAGATACGAAGTGCCGGCCTGTTTGATAACTGGACTGGTCAGGGCGAATTGGGCGCCTTCCGTTCAACCGGCAACACATCAAA
>JBCBHD010000317.1:0-3522 GCA_038526115.1 Pseudomonadota bacterium
GATTCTTATGGATGGTACGCAGACTTCAAGGTGGGTTCGGCGAGACTTACTTGTATGATCCAACGGTCGGACAACTGGCTGATGCTCATCGACAGCAACCGCAGCTTGATGGATCGACTGAAAGGACGGAAGTACGAAACCGAGCTGAATGAACTCGCATCTTTGGCAGTAACAGCCATTCAGGAGGCCGCAGGCGTTCCGGTTAGATTGTACAATTCGGAAGCCGAATTCCGAGCAGGATAAAGGGTTGCGATTGGGCGAAAGCGCGTAAATTGTCATCCAGTCGTAGCGGGAAGGTACGCAAAGATTGACTCACCAATCGTTCTTGTCGGCAAGGAACACTCCAAGCTAAACGCCAAAGGCATGTCAGACCGCCAATCCTCCATCCAAGTCGCCGCGCTCTATTGCTTCGCGCCATTCAAAGACCCAGCTTCGTTGCAAGAGCCTTTGCAGGCCGTGTGCGAGGAGGCAGGCACCAAAGGCACCATCCTGCTCGCGCCAGAGGGCGTAAACGGCACCATTGCTGGCTCTCCCGATGGAATCGCCGCCGTGCTCGACCATATCCGCGGTTTGCCCGGCTGCGCCGAGTTCGATGTCAAATTCTCGCATGCCGACGACATGCCCTTCAACCGCATGAAAGTGCGATTGAAACGCGAGATCGTCACTATGGGACAGCCCGATATCGACCCGCGCGCGAGTGTCGGCACCTATGTCGCGCCACATGATTGGAACGCTCTGATCAGTGACCCGGACACGATCGTGATCGACACCCGCAACGATTATGAAGTCGCCATCGGCACTTTTGCGGGAGCGGTCGATCCCAAGACACCGAGCTTTCGCGACTTCCCCGCTTGGTTCCGCGAAAACCGCGAAGAACTACTCGAAGGCAAAAAGAAAGCCGCGATGTTCTGCACCGGCGGCATCCGCTGCGAGAAATCGACCAGCTTCCTGCGTTCCGAAGGCGTCGAGGATGTGTTCCATCTGAAAGGCGGCATCCTCAAATATCTCGAAACCGTACCGCAGGATGAAAGCCTGTGGGATGGCGAGTGCTTCGTGTTTGACCAGCGCGTGTCGGTCAAACACGGGCTCGAGCTTGGCTCTTACGGTCAGTGCTTTGCGTGCCGCATGCCTCTGAGCGAAGAGGAAATGGCCTCGCCTGACTACGCGCCCGGCGTCAGCTGCCCGCACTGCGTCCACGAGCGCGATGAGGCGCAAAAAGCGCGCTACGCCGAGCGACAGAAACAACAGCAACTCGCCAAGCAACGCGGAGAAGCGCATGTCGGAGCGACCGTTGAGCGGTCGGTCGATGAGACGCCTGACCTTCCCGATGGCGGCTGGGAAGCCAATTTTCCGGGTGGTCTGCAGCCCGACGCTGACGGGAACAGCGAGTGAGCACGCTGCCGATCCTCTACAGCTTCCGCCGCTGCCCTTATGCGATGCGCGCGCGCATGGCGCTGTGGATCGCGGGCGTCACGGTTGAGCTGCGCGAAGTCAAACTCGCGAACAAGCCTCCCGAATTGGCCGAAGCTTCGCCCAAGGCGACCGTTCCTGTTCTGGTTCTTGCCGATGGAAGTGTCGTCGACGAAAGCATAGCAATCATGCGCTGGGCGCTCGATCAGAACGATCCTGAGAGCTGGCTCGATGGCGATGACACCGCTCTGATCCGCCGCAATGACGGAGCGTTCAAACACAGCCTTGATCGCTACAAATATCCGACCCGATACCCGGATGAAGCGAAGGGCGATGAAGATACGTTCCGCCTCGACCACCGCACCCACGGGCTGGCGTTTCTGCAAGAGCTGGAGGGACGGTTGGGAAGCTGCGCACAGCTAGGCGGCGACAAACGCACCCTTGCCGATATCGCGCTGTTTCCCTTCATTCGCCAATTCGCAAACACCGACCGCGAATGGTTCGATGCGCAAGGATTGCCGCATCTGCAGGAATGGCTCGAAGGGCATCTTGGATCGGAATTGTTCAAGCAAATCATGCCCAAATTCGCTCCCTGGAAAGCCGGAGACGAGCCAATCACATTCGGCCCGTAACGCTAGCCTTCCTTTTCACCGAAAGTTTACCTCGTTTCGATAGGCTTCGACCATGGAAACGACACGCCCGAAATATACGGTTGCTCTTGATGAGGCTCGCAGTGAGTTCCATTCATCGATTGGTGGCTTTTGGAGCACTGATTCGATCCAGGAATACTTTGACGCGGTCAACGAAGCGACCATGCCACTCCTGAAAGCTCGGTCTCCCATTTATGCACTTGTCGATTTTAGCGACTTTGTGCCGCAGGATCGCGCGACCGGTGATGCCATTCGCGACCATCTGCATATGTCCAAGAAATATGGATTAAAGCGGTTGGCGATCCTCGGCGCCTCGCCGCTCACGACCATGCAATACAAACGTCTGAGCGACGGTATCAATGTCGAGTTCTTCGACAGTAAGATTGATGCCATAACCTGGTTGCGCGAGCGATAGATCACTAACCGTCGCATTGGTTCAATTGATCGCGGAACGCGTCGATCAGCCAACTGGTTGCCGGACCAAGTTGCGTATCGCGCCGCCACAAGGCGTTGAGTCTATAGGATTCCTCACCCGGGCGCTCCGGCAGATCGAGTTCGACCAGCCGCCCAGCCTCCAAATCATCCGCCACCATTTCACGCGGCATATTGCCCCAGCCAAGCCCTTCCTTCAGCAGAGAATGCTTCGCGCTCAGATCACCCAGCCGCCAGCTTTCCGGGCTTAGAACCGAGAATTCCCGCCCTTCCGTAAGCGTCGAGCGGTCGGACAACACCAGTTGAAGATGTTTGCGGCTTTCCCCGGACGGCACATTGTCCTGTGCCAGTGGATGATCGGGAGAAGCCACCGGGACAAGCTCAACAGATCCCACATACTGCCGTTCCAGTGCTGGATGATCCGCAATGATTGGCCCGCCAATTGCCAGATCACCGTCTTCATCAAGCAAACACGCTGCAACAGCGCCCAACCCTTCAATGTTGAGCGATAAGGCTGTCGTGGGGAACATCGTGCGGAATTGTCGCAGGACTTTGGCTGTGACTTCGGCTGGGACCATGACGTCAATCACGAGGCTTACGCTGCTTTCAAGGCCTGCGTGAAGGGATTGTGTTTTCGCGAGCAGCGCATCGACACGATCTGTTACTCCCCTTGCCTCTGCAAGCAGCCCTTCGCCTGCCGCAGTCAACACGGGCTTGCGCGAGCCTTCCCGTTCAAACACCGTCACTGCAAGCTGCTGCTCCAGCTGGGCGATGCCATAAGAGATCGCCGAGACCGCCCTTCCCATTTTTCGTGCAGCGCCACCAAAACTGCCCTCTTCGGCAACGGCGATAAATATCCGGAGTTGATCGAGACTGGGGTCGGCGAGTTTCATGATGATTTATGTTCGAATATCTCGAACATTTTGACAAGTTTTATCTCACTTATGTGATCATGCGTTTCCGCCTATCTCCCAATCAACAGAGCGGGACCCAGCTGACGGGTCTCCTCAGACAAGGAGAAAAGCCATGA
>JBCBHD010000318.1:0-3515 GCA_038526115.1 Pseudomonadota bacterium
CGCCTCGAGCACCATCAGCCGCTGTCCAGCGGTGACCGCATCGCCTTCGGCCACATCGACCGCGATGACCTTGCCCGGCATCGGGGCGAGAATAGCGCCATCGGCAGCGGAGGCGGTTCCGCCTTCGAAACTCGGAAGCCTCACTTCGAAGCTTTGACCTTCTTTCGTTACGATCGCCGCATCCGGCGTTGTAGTAGATGTGTATGTATCGCCTGCGAGAAACGGCACCTTCGATACCTCGAAGTTCTTCCCATCGACTTGAACGAGAATGCTGTGTTTCGGGGCTGCGTTGAGCCGGAAACCCTCGAGCAGCTCATTGTCACGGCTGTGATACCAGTCCTCACCGTAGTCTTCTATCAGGCGACGGGCGCCTTGGCCCAAGACTTCCTCGTCGGGTTCAGTCGAGGGAATTAGGGTTTCGCCCTCTTTCTCAATGAAGCCCGTTGTGAACTCGCCCGAACCGAATGTGGCAGAGCTGGTTGCGCGGTATAGAAAGCCTGCATTCGATTTCACGGGCCACACCATCGTGCCTTCAAGTGCGTCGAGCATGGAGTTTATCGCTTCGTCGCGATCGTGCTCATGAACGATGATCTTCGCAATCATGGGGTCATAGAATGGCGAGATCGTTGAGTATTGTTCGACACCGGAGTCGACGCGGTAATCTGTGTCAGGCAGGTTGTAGCGTTCCAACCGCCCCGTACTCGGCAAAAACCCCTTCGCGGGATCTTCCGCATACAGCCGCGCTTCGATGGCCCAGCCGTTGATCGACAGCTCTTCCTGCTTCAGCGGGACCGGCTCACCTGACGCCACCCTCAGCTGCCATTCTACCAGATCAACCCCAGTGATTTCCTCGGTCACGGGGTGTTCGACCTGAAGCCGCGTGTTCATCTCCATAAAGAAGATGCGGTCGGCGCGTAGGCCTTCGCTGGCATCCGCGATGAATTCGATTGTGCCTGCGCCTTCGTAGTCGACCGCTTTGGCTGCGCGCACGGCGGCGGCGCAGATTTCTTCGCGGGTGCCCTCGTCCATGCCGGGGGCGGGAGCTTCCTCGATCACCTTCTGGTGGCGACGCTGCAGCGAGCAGTCGCGCTCGAACAGGTGCACGACATTGCCGTGGCTGTCGCCGAACACCTGCACCTCGATATGGCGCGGCGAGGTGATCCACTTCTCGAGCAGCACCTCGTCATTGCCGAACGACGCCTTAGCCTCGCGCCGACAGCTTTCCAGCGCGGCCTCGAAATCCGCCGCGGCGTCGACCTTGCGCATTCCCTTGCCGCCGCCGCCCGCGACCGCCTTGATGAGGACTGGATAGCCGATGGCCTCGGCCTCTTTGGTCAGCCGCTCGACCGATTGGTCTTCACCCAGATAGCCCGGTGTCGCCGGAACGCCCGCAGCGATCATACGCTCCTTGGCGGCGTCCTTCAGACCCATCGCGCGGATGCTGTCTGGCTTCGGGCCAACCCAGATCAGCCCGGCGTCGATGACCGCCTGTGCAAAGTCCGCATTCTCGGACAGAAATCCGTATCCCGGATGGATCGCCTCTGCGCCCGTCTCCTTGGCCGCAGCGATGATCTTCTCACCGACCAGATAACTCTCGGCAGCGGGCGAAGGGCCGATATGCACGGCCTCGTCCGCCGTGCGTGTATGCAGCGCCTTGGCATCGGCATCGGAATAGACAGCGACCGTCGCCACTCCCATGTCGCGGGCAGTGCGCATGATCCGGCAAGCGATCTCGCCGCGATTGGCGATGAGGAGTTTGGTGATCATGGCCTAGCCTCCTCCGGGATGGTTTTGATATGCATCGGAGCACCCAAGGCGTAGCATTCATCAAGCGCGGTCATCGTGAAGCTGGTGTTGGAGATTTTCCAACCGTCTGCTGTCTTGTTGAGGCTCATGGAATTGACACCACAATGCGTGGTTTCGCCGTTCAAGAGAAACGCATAACTGCCCCAGACATGTGCCATGGTGCCATCAATCAGGACGCTCTCATACGACATATGCTCATCAGTGCCGGTGGGGCTGTTCTTCCAGCCTTCGACATGCTCCGCCACCGTCCTCACCGTTATGCTTGGGTTAGCCGGATCGCGGCGATCGTGAATGAAGATCACGCCTTCGGGAACCATGGTCCGGGCAAGGGCAGTTTTGTCGTCACTGCGTAACGCCGCAAAAAAGGCATCGACCGCATTTGTGACCTCGATCTCAGCTTGCGAAGGCTGTCCTTGCACAAAAGCGGGCGTGCTGAACGCAGCGGCGGCGAGCAGTAATGTTCCTCTCATGCCTGCAAGCGCTACGCCTTAGCTGGCGGCGCTTCAAGCCGGATCAGGTCGGAAATCCTTGATGCCCCATGTGATTGGGCCGTCAGGGTGCTTTTCCCGATTGATAGCTGCCGACAGAAACGCCCGCGCACCATAGAGCGCCTTTTCCCAACGCGGCACAAAGGTGCGTGAATTCCAAGCCTCGGTCCCGCGCTTGCGCACTTTTCGCCCAATAGCGCCGTAGATACGTGCCGCTGAGAGGACAGCCCATCTACTGCGGAACGGTAAGCGAGCTGCTCCCACACGGGCAGCGGCTTCGTGTTTTTCGACAAGCGCGACCAGCCGCGCAGCCATGTCGGCCAATTCCTGGCGGTGGTGCGGTTTGGTGTGCTGACCCGGTTCTATGTCTTCTTCGACCAGCCAGCGCACGGGCAGATAGCAGCGCCCAGCGGCATCATCTTCGACGATATCGCGGGCGATGTTCGACAACTGGAAGGCAAGGCCAAGATCGTTGGCGCGGTCGAGGGTGTCCTGATCATCCGGATCAACCCCCATCACCACCGCCATCATCACTCCAACAGCGCCGGCAACGTGATAGCAATAGCGCATCATGTCGGCCTCGCTGCGCGGGCGCCAATCCTCGGCATCAAGCGCGAAACCGGCAACCACATCTTCGGCCATTTGCGGGGTGAGGCCCACTTCGCCGGCGACTATTCCGAGCGCATCGAAAGCAGGGTCTCCGGTCGGTTCACCTGCGAACGCCTTCGCAGTCAGCTTGCGGATGAGGTTTAGCCGACTGTCGAGGTCGGATTGGTCTCCCAGCTCGCCGCCCATCACTTGATTGTCGGCGATATCGTCACAGCGACGGCACCATGCATAAAGCAGCCACGCCCGCTCGCGGGTTTCCTGGTCAAACAATCGAGCTGCGGCGGAAAAGCTTTGCGACCCATGCTTGATCGCGAGCCGAGCGTGCTCGACCAACGCCTCGCGGCGGCTCGGCTGGAGATCCGGTTCGACGCCCATGGTGAGTGCTCTTTACAGCTCCTCAGCCTTCATGCGGAAGATCGGAGTGTGTGGCTGGTAGGCTTGCATTTTCGCGAGCAGCTCGGTCAGCGTGTCTGCGCTAATCAGGATATTCTGGTGCGCCGGACGAACGAAGCCGACTTCGGCCATCTTGGCGTTGAACTTTAGGAGGTCATCATAGAATCCGAACGCGTTGAGTAGCCCGACTGGGTCCGAGTGATAGCCAAGCTGCGCCCA
>JBCBHD010000319.1:0-3511 GCA_038526115.1 Pseudomonadota bacterium
ATCGCTGAACTGTCAGTTCCGCGATCGATTTGATCTCATCATCATTCCGAACCTGAATCCTGACGGCGTGGAGCACGGCCATTGGCGTCACAATATGGGGGGCCTAGACCTGAACCGCGATTGGGGGCCGTTTTCGCAGCCGGAGACCCAGGCAGCCAAGTCCGTCATCGATCAGATCGAGGCGCCAGGCCTCGCTGTGTTCCTTGATTTTCATTCGACCCGCAGAAATGTGTTTTACACCCAACCTGTCGGCGCGGACGGCACCGAGTACGGATTTACCGCACAATGGTTACAGCGTTCGCGAGCAAAGCTCCCGGACTATGCCTTTGACCGACAGGGTGCGCACAATGTCGATCTTCCCACTTCCAAGACATACATCTTTGAGGAATTTGGCATCCCGGCGATCACCTATGAGCTGGGTGATGAAACGGATCGAACCGAAATTGCCGAGACCGCGCGTATATTTGCGCAAGAGATGATGACCCTTCTGCTCGAGCAAGAGCAAGACTGATGCGATGGCTCGCTTTCGTCTGGGCGTCTTTGCTCGCGCTGGCCGGATGCCAGGAGGCAAGCCCCCCAGCGACGGTGTACGATGTCCAAATCCGCGACGGTTTGATGTTCGACGGTGTATCGGAACAAGGCCGCGTCGCAGATGTCTTTGTGGAAGGCGACAAGATCGTTTTCGTGGGTGATGCGCGGGGTGCGAATATAAGCGCTGAGACCATCATTGATGCCACCGGCCTTATCGTGGCGCCGGGCTTTATCGATCCGCACACGCATACGACTTCTGACGTCCTGTTCGGCACTGAGAGCAAGGCCTTGAAAGGCTACCTAACCCAAGGCGTGACGACGGTCGTGTCTGGCAATGATGGCGGGGGGCCGACGGATATTGCTGGCGCACTGCGGGCAGTTTCTGAACGCGGTGTCGGGCCGAACTTTGCGTTATTCACCGGACACGGGGTTATCCGCGGCGAAGCGATGGGGCGGGACAATCGAGCGCCAAGCGAGGCTGAGCTTTCCCAAATGAAAGACACTCTACGCGCCGCTTTGGCGGCGGGCGCATTGGGACTGTCGACAGGGCTCTATTACGCGCCAGCCTCTTACGCATCGACCGATGAGATTATCGAACTGGCAAAAATCGCAGCAGAGTATGACGCGCTCTACGAGTCGCACGTTCGCGATGAGAGCAGCTATTCGATCGGTCTGCTTGGTGCCATCGAAGAGGCCATAGAGATCGGACGCGAAAGCGGCGCTGGGGTGCATATTGCGCATATCAAGGCGTTGGGCGTTGATGTCTGGGGGCAGAGCGAAGCGGTCATCGCTGCTATCGAAGCGGCGCAAGGCGAAGGCCTGACGGTGACGGCGGATCAGTACCCCTGGTCGGCCTCCGGGACGCGGATATCCAATGCGCTCATCCCTAATTGGGCGAAAGCTGACTCGGATGAAGCGATGTTTGAACGGTTGCGCGACCCTGTGAACCAGGACCGGCTCCGTACGGAAATCGCGGAGAACTTACGTCGAAGAGGCGGGCCAGACGCGATTCTATTAGTGGCGCGCGCTGATAATGCCCCGAGCCAGAGCCTTGCCGAAGAGGCGGCTGCCTTGGGGCTCGATCCAATCGAAGCGGCAATCGTTATTGTTCTCGGCGGTGACTCCCGGATCGCGTCCTTTAATATGCAAGACCAGGACATTGAACGGTTCATGCGTCAGCCCTGGGTGATGACGAGTTCGGACGGCACCAATGGACATCCTCGCAAATATGCCAGCTTTCCCAGAAAGTATCGCTCCTATGTGATGGACAAGCCTGTGCTAACTTTGGCTGAGTTCATCAATCGCAGCACTCACCTGACCGCGCAGACGCTTCAGCTTTGCAATCGCGGTGCGCTGCGCCCGGGTTACAAGGCTGATATTGTCGTGTTCGACCCTGAAACGTTCGGACCCATTGCTGACTTTTCAAGCCCAGCCGAGCTGTCCCAAGGCGTTGTTCATCTGTTTGTGAACGGGGCGCCCGCCATCCAGAACGCACAAATTGATCCGCAACTTCACGGGCGGCCATTGCGCCGTGCTGACTGCTCCTAAAAGGAAACATCTCAATGATCAGAGCCTGGTTTAAGATCACGCTATGGAAACGGATCCTCGGGGCTCTGGTTCTCGGACTAATCGTCGGCCTCATTTGGGGGGAAGGGGCGAACTCGATCAGATGGATGGGCGATATTTTTGTCCGCTCCATCCGAATGCTCGTGGTCCCATTGATCTTTACAACTCTGGTGGCAGGGGTCGTCGCGATGGGGGATGCGAGGAGACTGGGATCGATCGGCTTGAAGGCTTTTGCATTATACCTCGGCACAACGGCACTGGCGATCACCATTGGTCTTGTTTTTGGCACGCTAATGCAGCCAGGTGTGGGGGTCGATCTCTCGGGTGCAGAAGCGCAGACCCTCACTAGTGCAACAACGCTTAGCGAACGACTGATCAATATGATCCCTGTCAATCCGATCGAGGCTTTGGCGGAAGGCAACATCCTGGCGGTGATCATCTTCGCCATCCTGATCGGCATCGGAATCATCATGGTCGGCGATGAGGCGAAGGTGCTCAAGGATCTCTTCAATGCCGGTTCAGAGGTTATGCTCAAGCTGACTTTTATTGTCATGGAGCTTGCACCCTTTGGCGTGTTTGCGCTGATCGCCTGGGTTGCTGGCACGCAGGGCGCGACGACTTTGCTCAAAGTCGTGACGCTCGCACTTGCGGTCTATCTGGCGTGCATTGCGCACATCGTGATTGTCCAATTTGGCATGGTGAAGTTCCTGGCGCGCATGCGGATTCTGCCTTTCGCCCGCGGCGCGGTGGACCCGCAATTGCTCGCATACTCCACCTCTTCAAGTGCGGCGACGCTGCCTGCAACGATGGCGGCGGCTGAAGAGAATATGGGGATTGGCGTGCCTGTGCGATCCTCCGTTTTACCGCTCGGTGCCACCGTGAACATGGATGGGACAGCCTTGTATGTTGGCATCGTCGCGCTGTTCTCGGCGCAGGCTTATGGCGTGCCGTTAGACCTCAGTGACTATTTGATTATTGGTTTGACGACGACGCTTGTCTCAATCGGAACAGCGTCTGTGCCCTCGGCGTCGCTTTTCTTACTCGCTGCCGTTTTGACCTCGATCGGTATCTCAGCTGAGCAGACCGCCATCATTGTCGGGTTCATCCTGCCCTTCGATCGCGTGCTCGATATGATGCGCACCGTGGTCAATGTGACGGGTGACCTTGCCGTTGCGACTGTGGTGGCGAAATCGGAGGGTGAACTCGATGAGGAGACCTACAATGCTGCGCCAGATCTTTAGCGCGCTGGCGCTTGTGGCAGTTCCACTTGTTACCGCGTGCCAATCCACCGCCGACACAAGTGAAGCTGGCTGGTTGTCGGGACGCATAGTCGATCCCGGCGGTGCGCCGTTAAAGGCAGAGATCAAGATTGGCGACGAGCAATTTACAACGGATGCACGAGGCTACTTCTCGA
>JBCBHD010000320.1:0-3505 GCA_038526115.1 Pseudomonadota bacterium
TCTGTTCATCGTGGCCGAGGCCTGCTCGGGCGTGAAATTCCTCATTGCAATGGTGACGCTGGCCATTCTGGTCTGCTTTACCCGGTTTGAAAGCTGGACCAAGCGCGCTGTCTTTATGAGTGCGGCCATTGTTATTCCGATCATCGCCAACGGCATCCGTGCGTGGGGGACGATTTACATCGCGCAGAGCCAGGGGGTCGAATTTGCCGCCGGATTCGATCATATCTTTTATGGTTGGATTTTCTTCGCGATTGTCGTTGCCTTGGTGTTGGCAGGGGCCTGGCGTTTCTTCGAACGCGAACCTGAAGAATACGGTTGGAGCATCGATGAGGTCGACGCGCTTCCTTTCGTCGATCAATCAACTCGGCAAAGCGTGAGCGAAATTCGCATGCTCGTCCTGATCATCGCGGCGATCATATGGGCTGGAATTGTCTCAGCGATTGTGGCCGCTCCTGCAATCGGGTAGCCGCGTTGGGCAATGTGCGGGATCGCCGGAATATTTCATGCTGAAACGCCAAAGCCGGTCGATCCTGTTCGGGTCGAACGGATGTGCGATGCCATGGTTCATCGTGGACCGGATGGATCCGGTGTGTGGACCGCTCCGGGTGTCGGGTTAGGCCACCGACGCCTATCCATCATCGATCTTGAAGGCTCGCCGCAGCCAATGCTCTCTGCAGATGGGCGCGCGGTGATTGTGTTCAACGGTGAAATCTACAATTTTCGGGAGCTGCGTAGCGAGCTGAAAAAGGACGGCGCACGGTTTCAAACCGAAGGCGACACCGAGGTGATTCTGGCTGCATGGCGGCGCTGGGGTGTTGATTGCCTCGAAAAGCTGCATGGCATGTTTGCCTTCGCCTTGTACGATCTTGATCAACGGCAATTGCTGTTGGCGCGTGATCGCTTTGGCGTGAAGCCTCTGTTTATGGCGTCCCTTTCCAATGGTAGCCTAGCTTTCGCGTCGGAACTCAAAGGCCTGCTGGCACACCCCTTGCTGCGTCGCCGCGTCGATCCGGTCGCTTTGGACGCATACCTCACTTGGGGTTACGTGCCGGATAGTCATTCCATTCTCGCCGGGGTTCAAAAGCTTCCCGCCGGACACTTCCTGTTGTTGGAGCAAGGCAAGGAGCCAGGAAATCCCAGACGATGGTGGGATATCGATTTTTCGCAGCGAGCGAGCGGCTCTGAAGCCGATCTGTCGGCGGAATTGGTCCATTTGCTGCGCGATGCCGTTCAATCGCGGATGGTGTCCGACGTTCCATTGGGGGCGTTTCTCTCCGGTGGAGTAGATTCTTCGAGCGTGGTCGCGCTGATGAGCGAAGCAAGTGCTGATCCCGTTCAGACGTGCTCGATCGGCTTTGATTTCGATGCTCTGGACGAAACCAGTTACGCGGAGCAGATCGCCGAGAAATTCGGCACTTCCCATCAGTCCCGTATCGTGGGGCAAGATGACTTCGACGTCGTGGACCAGCTTGCTGGCATGTTTGATGAGCCGTTCGCCGATGCATCAGCATTGCCGACTTGGCGCGTTTGTCAGCTCGCTCGTGAAAAAGTGACTGTGGCGCTATCGGGAGATGGCGCAGACGAGGCGTTCGCCGGCTATCGGAGACAAGTGTTTCACCACAATGAGGAAAGAGTTCGGTCAGCGCTGCCGGCCGGACTGCGAGAGCCTCTGTTCGGTACGCTTGGACGAATTTGGCCAAAAGCGGATTGGGCGCCACGCCCGCTCCGTGCCAAAGCAACCCTCCTCGCACTCGCTGAAAGTGGTGAGGAAGGCTATGCGCGTGGCCTATCGGTCAACACCCCTGAAGAGCGTGCTGCGATCTACTCGGACACCTTTGCCAAGACGTTGGATGGTCACCGGGCAGAAATGGAACTCATTTCGCGGATGCGCGGCGCTCCCGCGCGCAGCGGCCTTGACCGGGCGCAATATGTAGACCTGACTTTTTGGATGCCCGGCGATATTCTGACAAAGGTTGATCGCACCAGTATGGCGGTAAGCCTGGAAGCACGCGAACCGCTGTTGGATCATCGTCTGGTGCAGTTTGCGGCAACTCTTCCCGAAAAATTGCGGGTCAATGGCGGAACGGGCAAATACCTCCTCAAGAAGTGCATGGAGCGATATCTGCCCCAGGACATTCTTTATCGGCCAAAACAAGGCTTTGTGACGCCGATTGCTCAGTGGCTACGAGGAGCACTTGCTCAAGATGCTCGTGCGATTTCCAGCAGTCCTGCAATCGCCGAATCAGGGTTCTTTTCACCGGCTGCCCTGTCGCGCCTCGCCGAATCACACATTTCGGGCATCTCCAACAACTCGCGTATATTGTGGCAACTCATCATGCTTGATCGAGCGTTGAAACACCTGAATGTGTCAGGCTGACGAGACGCAAGGATGTGAGGTCAAATCAACACTGTTGGCCCGAATTGAGACTCTCGCTGGATGATAACGATAATTTAACATTTGCTTTGATGTGCCGCAGTGGCTTAGTTTCCTCTGCAACGGAGCCAAAAAGGCTGTTTGATCATCTGGGGGCAATAGTTTCCGGGTGACTTCGGGTCGCATCGGAGAAGAAAAATAATGGACAGCTCAGCGAGCAAGGCAATCCCCTTGACCAGCGAAGAAGAGTTGCTCGCAGAAAGCGTTCTTCACGCTTCTGTACCTCAATCGCTTTTATCACTCCAAGAACTTGACGTCTTGTACGATGATCGGTCCGCAACTTTGTGGACCTTTATGAGTCCTGACGGTCGGCCCAGCTTTACTCCGGCAATGCTCGATGATTTTGATCGCTGGCAGGATTTGATCGAGAGCAGTTTCGGACCGGGCCGTGTACCGCTTCGCTATCTTGTCTTGGGTAGCCGTTCACCAGATGTATTTTGCTATGGTGGTGATCTTGCCCTGTTTCAGCGCTTGATCCGCGAAGGCAATCGGGATGGGCTGGTGGAGTATGGCCATCGTTGCTGTTCAATTCTAGACCGAAACATTCGCACGTTGAATATCCCGATGTTGACAGTGGGCCTTGTTCAGGGCGCTGCACTGGGCGGAGGATTTGAAGCGCTGCTTTCGTTCGACTACATTGTGGCCGAGCGACAGGCGACGTTTGGATTGCCCGAGGTCATGTTCGGTCTGTTCCCCGGAATGGGCGCGCATGCATTGCTTTCGCGAAAGCTCGGAAGTGCAATGGCGGATCGTTTGATTGTTTCAAATGAGACGTTCACTGCTGAGCAGATGTACGACATGGGCATTGTCCATGCACTCGCTGAACCCGGCGACGGCGTGAATGCAGTTCGTGACTTCATCAAACGCTCTGATCGTCGCCATGCAGGACTTGTCGGATCGCGAAAGGCAATCAAGCAGGTCTGGAATTTGGAGCTTTCAGAATTGAACCGGATCACTGAATTGTGGGCCGACACAGCGTTGCAACTGCGCGAGCAGGATCTCAAGGTTATGAGCCGGTTGGTGGCTGCACAAGGTCGAGTTGTGGCGAGATCGGCTGCCTAGCTGGCTTCA
>JBCBHD010000321.1:0-3498 GCA_038526115.1 Pseudomonadota bacterium
GCCAACCGAGCGAAGCGGGAGCGAAATTGGCGCTTGCTTCTTTGCAATGGGCAACCAAGCTAACGCTGGAAGGCGAAGCCGCCGGAATGGTCACTGCTCCGGTCGAAAAAGCCGGTCTGGTGGCTCAAGGGTTTATATTTCCCGGTCAGACCGAGTTCCTCGCCGCCGCCTGCCGCCTGATGTCTGATGACGCTGTGATGATGCTGGCCGGGCCAACACTCAGGACTGTTCCTCTCACAGTGCATGTCGCTCTTGCCGAAGTTTCAGAGCTGCTCTCCATCGAACTAATAGTGCATAAGGCGCGCATTACCGCCGCCGCGCTCAAACGTGATTTCGGGATAGAGCGCCCTCGCCTGGCAATCGCTGGCCTCAATCCCCACGCCAGTGAGGGCGGGCAGTTTGGTGAAGAAGAAGCACGTATCATAGAGCCGGCAATTGCAGCGCTGAAAGCCGCAGGGCTGGACATCACTGGCCCTGTTCCCGGAGACGCACTGTTCACACCGCGCGCCCGGCAAACCTACGATGTCGCACTATGCATGTACCACGATCAGGCCCTGATCCCGCTGAAGGCGCTGGAATTTGATGAAGGCGTGAACGTAACGCTTGGACTGCCAATCATTCGCACTTCGCCCGATCACGGGACAGCCTTCGATATCGCTGGGAAAGGCCTTGCCAATCCGGGTGCGATGATGGCAGCGATCCGTATGGCAGGCCAAATGACGGCGGCCCGCGCTCATGCCGAAAACGATGGCTGATCTCGAACCTCTGCGAGAGGTGATTGCACGTCACGGCCTTTCCGCATCGAAAGCCCTCGGTCAGAACTTCCTGTTTGATGAGCAATTTCTCGATCGCATCGCCGCTTTGCCCGGCGATCTGAATGGCAAGGCTGTGCTGGAAGTTGGTCCCGGTCCCGGCGGCCTGACCCGCGCTCTGCTCCGGGCAGGCGCTCGTGTCACCGCTATTGAAATGGACCGGCGCTGCTTGCCCGCGCTCGCCGAACTCGAAGAGGCGTTCCCCGGACAGCTTACCGTGATTGAAGGCGATGCTATGAAGCTCAATCACGCAGAGCTGATGGACGGCGAACCGTTCCACGTTCTGTCCAACCTACCCTACAACGTCGGGACTGCACTGTTCGTGAAGTGGATGGGTGGTGAAGAATGGCCTCCCACCTGGCTATCCCTTACTCTGATGTTCCAGCGGGAGGTGGCGGATCGGATCGTCGCTCAACCCAAGACCAGTGCTTATGGCAGGCTGGCTGTCCTTGCCCAATGGAGAGCTTCGGCAAAACTTGCCATGAAAGTGCACCGCAGCGCCTTTACGCCCCTACCCAAGGTCATGAGCGCGATTGTTCATGTGCAACCGCGTGAAGCCCCGGAGAATACCAGTGCGCGTGTGCTCGAACGCCTAACCGAAGCGGCATTCGGCCAGCGTCGCAAGATGCTGCGCCAGAGCCTGAAAAGTATGCCGGGAGCGATTGAAGCGCTTCAATCGGTTGGCATCGAGGAAACCCGGAGAGCCGAAACACTGAGTGTCGCCGAATTCGTTATGCTTGCAGGCAAACTGTCGTGACCGATTTTTACCCCTATAATTTCACAGCAGAGATTGTGCAGCACGATGTCGGCTCAGCACGCTATAGATACACTGTTATTTTCGTACCCCAAGCTTTGAAAGCCGACTTGCCGCTGGGGGAGTATCCCAAGCTGCGAGTGTCGGGAGAGATTGATCACGTCCCGATTGAAGCGGCGTTCACCCCAGTCCGCGCGGAGCACTATGTCCTGCTCTCGAAAAAGCTGCTCGCAGCGATTGATAAGTCGTTGGGTGACGAGGTCGAAATGAGATTTCGCATCGCGGATCAGGTCGCGGTCGACGTGCCAGAGACTTTGCTCCGGTTTCTGAATTCTGATCCAAAGCTGAAATCGCTTTGGGACGATACAACAGCAGGCAAACGCCGTGCGCTCGCTTATATGGTATCGTCAGCCAAGCGATTGGAGACCCAGGAAAAGCGTATCGAAAAAGTCGCTTCGGTCCTGAGAGGTGAGATCGACCTCAAGGGCAACCCAATCCGTTAGACACTAACGCAATGCGCGAACGCGGGCCATCATGCTGTATTCCTCACTTGTGGTCCAACCGCTGTCCAAAACGCGGTACAGGGTGTCACGCAGGTCTCGATTGAGCCTGAGAGTTTGCAGTACATTGCCGCCAGCAGCGAAGACGCGCTTCAGATACAAGACAGCAATATCATCCGCATCACTGGTGTAGCTTTCATCCAGCGCAAGGAAGATTGAGTTCACGCGGTCCGCATCGATCCCGATTTCACGGTGCAAGGCTCTGGCCATACCGGCTTCATCGGTCGTCCAGAAAGTTGTGAACCGGCTGATAAATGCCTCAGCCTCACGGTCTGATGCCCCGACTGCGGAAACATAAACCTGATCGGCCAGCAATGCGCCTGCGACACCGCCCACAAACGCACCGATGGCGACGCCAACCGGACCGAGCCAAACGCCAGCAAGTGCGCCAGCGGCGATACTGCCGCCGAGGCCGCCAGCGATATTCGAGACTTCGCGGCCTGTCTGCCACGCTGGATCTTCTGCGTTGGCGATATTGTATACCGCAATGCCGATCCCGAGAATGAAGAGCGCACGGCCTGCTGCACCGGCGCGCGCAGCAAACCGGGTCGCTGCGGGACGCGGACGGCCCGCCGACTCCACCACTTCGAGATAAACCCGCGTCTGCTGTGCGTTATCGAGCTGAGAAAAGCTCTTATTGTCATATAGCCGCTTCGAAAGCTTTTCGAGGATGTCATCCAGAGCGAGACCGTTGGTCTTGAGATTTCTCGCCAAGGCTCGGCCAAGCGAGGCTGACCGTGCTCGCTGCACATCAAGCAGCTTGTTGCGCATCCCATGGGCGCTTTCCGCCGCGGCTTTGGCTGACATTTCCCCACTGCGATAGGCACTGCGCAAAGACTCGCTGATTTTTTGCGCTTCCTGGATGTATCGCGACCGAACCGATGAGATGTTGATCGCCTGATACGCGAAGTTGATCGCCGTGCTTTCAAGCGCCCGGATCGCCTGTTCGGTATGGGGATCGATCGGCCTTTGGGTCACGCAACACCTCCATGCTCAAGTTCCAGGTACCGACGCGAAAAAAAATGTCCGCGTCGCCTCGAGCCAGTCGGCAATCCGCCAATGCCTCGTTTGCCCCTAGAATCGACTGTAAGTGACCATACCGCATCGCTTTCAAACCGAAACCGCAAAGTGTCATCAGCAGCACTGATCTCTTTGAATATCCCGCCGATGTATATCATTCCGAGTTCGATGTGATCGATCACTCGGCTGCCCCTCACAAGCACGAGATGCAGGTTCTCTTCGTAAGGGCAATCCTCGTCCAGCACGAGCAGCGTATCATCGTCCGAGATCGCATATTGTGCGAGCAGAACCGCCGCGTCGAGCGTAATTTTGGAGCCGCTAGCGCGAGACCTGATTACGATGCGGGGTAAAG
>JBCBHD010000322.1:0-3470 GCA_038526115.1 Pseudomonadota bacterium
TCTTCGCCTTCTTCGATCTCTTCGCCAAATTCGTCCACTTCGGGTTCGTCGAGGTGATACTGGCCGAAATCAGGCAGAGGAATGCCGTCTTCATCAAGCGGCGAGGGTTCGCTCGCACCTGCTGCTTCGCCAGAGGCAACTTCCTCATCGAAATCAGACCATTGAGCAGCAGGCTCGATCATCTCTGATGCAGGCTCGCCTTCGCTTGCAAGCGGCTCATGCGCTGGAGAATCCGCCCATTCAGTCACGGGATCGGCGTGATGTTTGTGCGCGACATCTTCGTCCGCGCTCTCGGATTCATCTTCGCTTTCGAGGGCCTGATCGATTTCAAGCAGCAGCTCATCAGCGGTCGCCGCATCCGCCATCTCTTTCCAGTTGATGACGCCATAGATGAAGTCGATGGTTTCATCGTCGCTGGAGAAAGGCAGAAGAATGCCGCGATAAAGGATCGAGACATCACGCTGGTTCACAAATTCCGCTTCAAATCCGATCGGTGCCTGGTTGGCGAGAATTTGCATGTAGTGATCGGTGATCCGGCTCAGCAAAGAGCGTGGTGGTACGTCTGAGAGACGCTCAATCGAATCGTCCGCGCCGCATTCGGTCGCGATCTTATCGCCCAAGTACTGGACTACGGGATCGTCAATGCCCGCTGAGAAATCGAGCAATACGCTGTTTGGGCCGAAATCATGCAGATTTTCAGGCTCTAAGTCTTCGATCGAAGGGAAGGTCGCATCACCAAGTAAGCCCGCCCAGTGGTTGTAAGCGCGCACCTGCATGCGGCGTTCGTCTTGGCCAATCGCAGCAGGCGGCAAATCGCGCACGGCTTCTTCTTCGGGCGCATCATTGGATGCATCCCAGCCCTGACCCTCGTCAGCCGGTAGTCCTGTGTCGAAACTGCCCCGCAAATTGTCCATGATCGGCCGTACGCCCCTTAGAAACTATCTGTTTGGGACGGTATTGCCGGTACGTAGTAAACATCGCGTTAAGCTCTGCGCGAAAGTTGTGCGCTCGCCTTTGAGTTCAATGAAGCCATGGCGTCAAAGGGCCATGGGTCGCATTTTCGGGGCGGAAATTATAGGAAGTATCGCATCTTGATGGTGAGGTTCTGCGCAGCTGAGCCCACGGTGAAGACAGCATCGTCCCAATCGGGCGGCGCCATCCGAACAGGGGCATCACGCGAAAACCCATATCCTTCTTTTGGAGCCATGCCGAGGACGCGATTGGCTTTTCCATCCTCATTCTCATCATGCAGCAAGGCGATCGCATATTCGCCGGGTGCTACATTGGGGAAACGGAAGGTCACCGTGCCACTCGCATCCACTACGCTGCGCTGAGCATTGGGATCGCGGTTGCAGCGTGGAAACGCGCTCTCGAGGGACGTGATGCAGGCACGCACAACGCCTTCGGAGTTGCGAATGTCAGTGACCGTGATGGTGATCGTTCCGGCAGAGGCAGGGGCTGACAGGCCCAACAGGCCCGCTCCACATGCGAGCATTGCGATCCGTTTCATGAATTGGCTTCCTTTAGCGACGGAGGGCTGATGCGCTGCGAAAGGCCTTTGTCGGTTCCGCAAAGGCGATCCCAAAAACGGAAATACAGGCCGTAATTACAAGCATAGTCCTCGTGATGCTTTTCGTGATGGCTCGCGCTTATCAGCCATTGTCCCAACACCGAATGAACGAAGCGGCGCGGAAACACCTCCCATCCAATATGATTGAGGACACCCATGAGTGTTGCAATCGAAAGGACGACACCGAGCATCGCCAAGTGAATCGGCACGATGAATACCAGAATTGGAATAACAATCGCGCCGATCAACGATTCCCATGGATGAAAACTCATTGCGGTCCAAGCGGTTGGCGGACGGCTTTTGTGATGCACTCTATGTGCGGCTCTGAACAAGACCGGCGAAGCGTGCATTGCGCGGTGGGTCCAATAGAACCACGTGTCCTGAACGAAGAGGTAAATCATGACCGATACCGGAAGATACCAGACGGGATAGGCGCTCCAATCCGTGTAGAGCTGCGAGTAGCCATGGTGGTTCCACAGCCAAAACACTGCACCTGCCGGAAGCCCGTAGACGAATGTCGCTATCACTGAGTAGCGGATCTCCATCTTTATCTGCTTGCCCAGCTCAGCATAGAGGCCCGGCCGCACAGCTTTGGTCAGCCATGCAAACATTCCGCTGATGAGGAAATAACGCAGAGCTACCATCACCGCCATCGCGGTGCCAGCCAGCAAAAATGCGAGCATGATCGGCGTGTCAGCTGGGATCATCGCCACCGGGTATGGCGCAGAAACCTAATCGGGGACAGCCCCAATCGCTAAGGGCGCTTAGCCCTATCCGCCAATATCTGCGCAATGCGGGTCAAGCAAAGCGGTGTGTCGACGCATTGCGATCCGCGCGAGATGCTCAACCTGAACTTTGCGACGTGCCGGTGCGAGCGAGGCAAGCGCAGCGGGCCGCACAATCTCCGCATCATAGCTATCAGCGACGATAACTCCGCACGCATCGGGCTGATAGGCTTCGCTGTCCAAAGGAGATCGGTCCAGCTCTGGAGGAACCCCCCAATAGAACCGGTCGCAATAGTCGAGATAGTCGGGCCACTTATTGTCACCCAGCAAATCGCCGCGCGCGACCTTTATCTCAACAATCACCACAAGGCCCTTTGCGTCCACCCCCATCAGATCGGCACGTCGTCCATTCTTGAGCGGCACTTCGTTTACGCACCAGATATTGTTCCGGGCAAATAGCCGCATAATCCCGCGCGCAACGTCTTTGGCGCATGGGTTGGCGCAGGGAGTGTTCGAATCAGGTTCGGTAAGATCGACGGTTTCCATCTCATGAAAATGGAACATACCACGAACATGGTCAAGTGAAACTGAGGTGAAGCGTCAGTCCGCCGATTCTTCAGGGTCGACCAAAGACACCACCGCTTCGCGAGCCCGATAGAATTCGCGCCACAAAGCCAGCGCTGGCGCGGTGGCGTCATGCCCGCGATCCGATAAAGTGCTTAGCGCGCTAAGGCCGGGCCGCATCATCGCGTCAATATCTTCAAGACCCTGCCAGGCGAGCTCCCGCTGCCACTCATGCGCATTGCCCACCATCGCAGGAAAGCGCGCGATCCGGGCATCTGTACGCTCTGGTGCGAGATCGGCAGCCATCGCCAATTGAACAGCGGTCGCGTTGAGATCTTCCCAGCGCTGCGCAAGAGACCCAGTGGTCTCTTCCTCGGCGTGGAGGGCCTCGCGCATGGCGCGCGTCTCATTAGGTTTCAGCACTGACATAAGTGCTGGTTACCGGCCGCAACTTGCCAATCGGTTAAGCCGGTCCCTTGCGATGTTGCGCGCACAGGCTCTCGCAAAGACAAAGCTTGCCAAACGCCGCGTCGCTCGCAATAGGCCTTGAGACCTATCCGCACCCGTAGCTCAGCTGGATAGAGCGCTGCCCTCCGAAGGCAGAGGCCAGA
>JBCBHD010000323.1:0-3415 GCA_038526115.1 Pseudomonadota bacterium
CGCCCGTGCCATCGTGATCATTCGCGTTTGCGGCAACGGCACCGAAAGCCAGTGTGGTGCAACCGATGGCAAGGCTGAAGATTTTGGTAGGACGCATATCGACAGCTAAACTCCTCAATAAGAGCGCAACGCCCTTGCCCGCTTTCAATGCAGGGCGATGCTGCATGTTCCTGATTTCTTTGTCTGGTCGCAAGCAGGAAGCCTTCTTCGTATCATTGCCCCGCAGGCTTCTGTGGCCTAGGGCGGCACGCGAATGGTCGATTCACCAACAGACGCAGCGTTCGATATCGCCATCGTCGGCGGAGGTTTAGCCGGGGGGCTGATCGCACTCGCATTGAACCGCCATGCACCCGATACGCGCTTTGTTCTTATCGAGTCCGGCAAGACCCTCGGCGGCAACCATCGCTGGAGCTGGTTCGAAAGCGATCTCACTACCGATGGCAAGGAATTGTTGGCCCCATTGCGCCAGACCGAGTGGCAAAACGGATACGAAGTGAAGTTTCCGAAGTATCGCCGCGCCTTGAAAACGGGCTACCGCTCCATGTCGTCGGGCGATTTCCACGAAGCCCTGAGCCGCATTCTGCCGGAAGAAAGCCTGGTATTCGGAAGGAAAGCGAGCGCGATTGATGCCCGCGGCGTCGATCTCGAAGATGGCAGGCGGATCAAGGCCCGCACGGTCATCGACTGTCGCAGTTTCACGCCCAGCGAGCATCTTCGCGGCGGCTGGCAGGTGTTCCTCGGCCGCCATGTGCGGTTGGATCAACCACACGGCATCGAACGTCCTGTTATCATGGATGCTAGCGTCGATCAGGTTGCTCCGCACGGAAATGGCGGGGCGTATCGATTTGTCTATGTCCTGCCACTGGCAGCCCACGATGTGTTTGTGGAAGACACGTATTATGCTGATGATTTCAAGCTGGATCGCAGCGCATTGTCCGCCCGGATCGATCAATATTGCCATCAGCACGGCTGGGACAAAGGCGTTCCCGTCGGCCACGAAGCCGGTGTGCTGCCGGTTCTGACCGGCGGAGATTTCCCGGCTTATCAGAATGAAGTGCGGATCGAAGGCGTAGCTGTTGCTGGCGCGCGTGGCGGTTTTGTCCATCCGCTCACAAGCTATACGATCCCGATCGCGGTGGAGAATGCTCTCGCCATCGCCGCCGAAGCCGATCTGCCCGGCACACAACTCGCAGCATTGATGGAAGCACGCGCCAGAAAACACTGGCGTAACACCGGCTATTATCGCCTGCTTGGAAGATTTTTGTTCTTCGCTGCGGACCCAGACGCCCGCGTGAACGTTTTCCAAAGGTTCTATGGTCTGCGCGAAGGCCTGATCGAACGGTTCTACGCGGCGCGATCCAGTCGATTTGACAGGATACGCGTCCTGTGGGGCAATCCGCCCGTATCTATCCCGCGCGCCATCACCGCGATGTTCAAGCGCGGTAAGCCATTGAAGAAGTTCACTCCAACGGAGAATTCGGCATGAACGCTGATGCCAAACTCGACCTAAATCCCCCCGTATCAGGAGGAAAGGGCATCAATCCGGCAATCGCTGAGAAATACGAAGGCAAGACAGCCTGTGTCATCGGAGCCGGATTTGGCGGGATGGCACTGGCTATCCGGCTGCAATCAGCAGGCATCGCAACCACCGTGGTTGAAGCGCGCGACAAGCCCGGTGGCCGTGCTTATTTCTGGGAGAAGGAAGGCTTCACTTTCGACGCCGGGCCAACCGTCATCACCGATCCGCCCTGCCTCAAAGAGCTTTGGGAGCTGACCGGTCACGATATTGCTGAAGACGTCGATCTGATGAATGTCACGCCGTTCTATCGGCTGAATTGGCCTGACGGGACCAACTTCGATTACTCGAACGACGAAGAGCAACTCAACGCCGAGATCGCCAAGCTGAACCCAGACGATGTGATCGGATACCAGCGCTTTCTCGAATACTCTTCGGAAGTTCACGAGGAAGGCTACGTGAAGCTTGGCCACAAGCCGTTTCTCGACTTCAAGAGCATGCTCAAGGCCGCGCCCGCACTGGTCAAGAAGCAGGCCTGGCGCAGCGTCTATTCGATGGTATCGAGCTACATTGAGAGCGAAAAACTGCGCGAAGCGCTTAGCTTCCATACTCTTCTGGTTGGCGGCAGCCCGATGAAGACCAGTTCGATCTACGCGCTGATCCACAAGCTCGAAAAAGACGGCGGCGTGTGGTGGGCGCGCGGCGGCACCAATCGCCTGATCGCTGGCATGGTGCGCCACTTTGAGCGGCTCGGCGGCACAATGCGAGTCGGTGATGGCGTGAAGCAAGTCCACACAATTGGCACTCGCGCGACCGAGGTTGAAACCGAAAGTGGCTGGAAAGAGCGTTTCGATGCCGTCGCCTCCAATGCCGACATCATGCATTCCTACAAGGATCTGCTCGGGCAATCTCAGCGCGGGCAGAAATACGCCAAATCGCTGAACCGGAAGAGCTTCAGCCCCTCACTTTTCGTGGTCCATTTCGGGCTGGAAGGAACCTGGCCGGGCATCCCACACCACATGATCCTGTTCGGTCCGCGCTACAAAGGACTGGTTGACGACATCTACAAAAATGGCGTGCTGCCACAGGATTTCTCGATCTACCTGCATCACCCGACTGTCAGCGATCCAAGCATGGCACCCAAGGGCAAGAGCACGTTCTACGCGCTGGTTCCAGTCGCCCATATGGGCAAGATGCCGATCGATTGGGATGTGGAAGGGCCGAAACTTGAAAAGGCAATTCTCGACGAGGTTGGTCGCCGGTTAATCCCCGACATTCACGATCGCATCGTGACCAAGTTCAGCTACGCACCGAAAGACTTCCAGCAGGACCTCAACGCTCACATGGGCAGCGCCTTCAGCCTCGAACCAGTGCTGTGGCAAAGCGCATATTTGCGCGGCCACAACCGCGACGATGTGATCGAGAATTTCTACCTCGTCGGCGCAGGCACGCATCCGGGTGCGGGCATTCCGGGTGTCGTCGGCAGCGCCAAGGCAACGGCAGGTATTGTTCTGGAGGATTTGGCCGCTAAGCAGACGGCATGAGTTCAACGAAACGCCCAATGCAAAGAGTCGCTGTCTATTGCGGATCGGCATCACCCGAAGACCCGCGCTATCTCCAACTCGCCACTGAAGTCGGCGCTGGACTTGCTGACCGCGGGATTGGTGTTGTTTACGGCGGCGGTAGGCTTGGCCTTATGGGAGCGGTTGCCAATGGCGCCAAGGAAGCGGGCGGCGAAGTCATCGGAGTGATCCCCGAAGCTTTGGTCAATTCCGAAGTTGCCAATCACAATTGCGATGAGCTCATCACAGTCACCGGAATGCACCAGCGTAAACAGCGCTTCACCCATCTCAGCGACGGCTTCGTCACGATACCTGGCGGGGTCGGTACAATGGACGA
>JBCBHD010000324.1:0-3397 GCA_038526115.1 Pseudomonadota bacterium
TCTTGCAGAAGGTCGCGCTGTTATGGTTGAAGGAGAAAGCGGAATCATCGCCTGCTCTCCACCTGATAGGCAGCCCTTGTTTGAGCCGTCATTAAGGCGGCTGCGCTGGCCCAACGGTGCACAAGCGCAGCTGTTCTCGGCCGCCGAACCGGAAAGTCTGCGAGGACCGCAACATTCGCATTCCTGGTGCGATGAAGTCGGCAAATGGCCGCTTGCGCATGATCGGGCAACACGCTGTTGGGACAATCTCTTGATGGGGCTGCGGCTAGGCGGGAAACCACAGATTGCGGTGACAACAACACCGCGAGCAGTGCCTCTGGTGAAGCGCTTACTTGATCAGGAAGACAGCGGCGATGCGGTTGTCACTCGTGGTTCCACCTATGACAATGCGGCAAACCTGCCGCGGCGCTTTCTGGACGCGGTCGAGGCCGAATTCTCTGGAAGCCAACTTGCACGGCAGGAAATTGGCGGAGAGTTGCTTAGCGATATTGAAGGTGCGCTTTGGTCGCGGTCTCTCTTGGAACAAGTCCGCGAAACCGCGCCCTGCCCAGACCATCGAAGAGTTATTGTCGCCGTTGACCCTCCCGCCTCGGCAGACGGCGACGAGTGCGGAATTATCGTCGCAGCTTTAGGAGAGGATGGGATTGGCAGAGTTCTGGCTGATTGCACAATCGCGGGCGTCCAACCCGAAGGCTGGGCGCGAGCCGTCGCCAACGCGGCAGAGCAATGGGAAGCGGACAGAGTCATCGCAGAGGCCAATCAGGGCGGTTCGATGGTCGAGAGCGTCTTGCGCGCCGCACGGAACAACCTGCCGATCAAACTCGTGCATGCGAGCCGCGGCAAGTTGGCTCGGGCCGAGCCGGTTGCCGCTCTGTATGCAGCAAACCGAGTGCGTCATCGTGGGGCTTTCCCGCAACTTGAAGACCAACTGTGCGGTTTGATGATTGGCGGTCACTACGCCGGGCCAACGACCGGTGGCGGTCGCAGTCCCGACCGCGCTGATGCGCTGGTTTGGGCGTTCACGGAACTGATGCTGGGTCGCTTTGCGCGGCCAAGCGTGCGGAAATTCTGAAAAAGGAACAGCAATGGCATTGCTTGATACACTGCTTGGCGCCTTCAAGGGGGCCGAGGAAAGCCGCGTGCCGCTTGCGCCCGGCATATTGCAGGGTTGGCTGCCCGCCTTTGAAGGCGGCCACACCGCCCGACATTTCGATTACCACACCGCTGTACGAGAGAGCTTTCTGAGCAATCCAGTAGCCCAACGCGCAGTCAGGATAGTGTCGGAAGGGGTAGGACAGGCGCCGCTTTCGGCAACCGATGAAGCACTGGTCGCACTGGTAACTGCCACCAGCGCCGGCCAGTCCTTGATGGAAACACTGGCCGCACAAGTCCTTTTGCACGGCAATGGCTATGTGCAGATCATCAAGGATGCTTCAGGAAAAGCGGTGGAATTGTTTGCTCTGCGCCCGGACAGAATGAAGGTGATTTCCGGCGAGGATGGATGGCCTTGCGGCTATGAATACAATGTGGGCTCACAGAAGCTGTCGATCCCTGTGGAAGATGAAGATGGCTGGCCCAACATCATCGCTATCCGAGCATTGCACCCGCTTGAAGATCACTACGGCGCCGGGGCTCTGACCGCCGCGATGCAGGCCGTTGCCATTCACAACGCGGCGGCAGAATGGAACCGCGCTCTGCTCGAGAACGCAGCCCGCCCATCTGGCGCACTGGTCTATGAGACTGGAGACGGCGCGGGCCTGACGACTGATCAGTTCGAACGCCTCAAATCCGAACTGACCGATGCCTTTTCAGGCTCGAATAACGCAGGGCGGCCTATGCTGCTCGATGGCGGGCTCAAATGGCAGAGCATGGCCCTTTCGCCAGCCGATATGGATTTTGCGGCGCTCAAAAGCAGCGCGGCTCGCGAAATCGCGCTGGCGTTCGGCGTGCCGCCGATGCTTCTGGGCCTTCCCGGAGACAACACCTACTCAAACTATCGTGAAGCCAATCGAGCGCTCTGGCGGCTGACTTTGCTGCCACTGGCAAACAAGCTCTTTTCGGCAATATCCGAAGGTCTTTCGCCATGGTTTGAATGCCCCAAGCTTGGCGTCGATCTCGATCAGGTAACAGCTCTGTCCGAAGATCGAGAACGGCTTTGGAAGCAGATCTCCGATGCGGAATTCCTCTCGCGCGCAGAGAAGCGAGCCATGCTCGGCCTGAGTCCGGCTATTCCCGATCAGGAGACAAGCACGTGACCCGAGAGGAAATGCTCGCCAGCCTTATGGCGCAAGCCAATCAAGATGGTGCAGACGTTGCAACACTGCGAGCGATCGTCGAAGAAACAAGCGAATTGGCTGCCGACAGGGTGCTCGTACGCCTGGGCCTCGGCGATGCCGCAGCGCAGGACGATCTCGGCGAATTGCGCGAGCTGCTTAGTGCGTGGCGCGATGCCAAAACCAGCGCGTGGAAGGCTTTTGTCGAATGGGCCATCCGCGCCCTGCTGGCCTTGCTCTTGATCGGTATCGCGGTGCGGCTTGGCGTTTGGAAGCTTGTTACATGAACGCCCCAATCCGTTTCGCAGGCTACGCAGCGCTGTTCGACATCCCTGATTCCGATCGAGACGTGATCCGGCCAGGTGCTTTCACGCAAACCCTTTCGGCGCGCTGTTCGGCGGTCCCGCTTCTGTGGCAACACAGGCCCGACCAGCGAATCGGAACCGTTGAATCCATAACCGAGGATGCACGGGGCCTGAAAGTGATTGCCCGCATCGAGCGAACCGATAGCCGAGCAGCCAAGGCGCTAAAGGACGGAACGGTCAACGGCCTCAGCTTCGGCTATCGCGCCCGAACCGCGCGCCATTCCGACGAAGGGCGCGAATTGCTTGGCATAGACCTGTTCGAAGTCAGTCTCGTCACGAACCCGCTGCAATATAGCGCACGCGTCCATCTGGTCGCCTGATTTAGCCTGCTCTTCCAAATCCGAGTTGGCCGCCATTGGGGCGGCCTT
The DNA here is from genome assembly GCA_038526115.1 of Pseudomonadota bacterium. Taxonomy (GTDB): domain Bacteria; phylum Pseudomonadota; class Alphaproteobacteria; order Sphingomonadales; family Sphingomonadaceae; genus Erythrobacter. The sequence goes on from JBCBHD010000324.1 coordinate 3,007, forward strand.
TTTCATGCCCAACTGAAAGGCCCAATACCCCATGGATATCACTGTCACACCAACCGTACCGAACGCACCGGCCGATCCACTTGATGAAAGCTTCGACATTGTAACAAGGCAAGACCAGACCGAAGCAAACGTGGCTGCGCTGCGCCAAGACGTCGATGAAGTGAAAGCCCGCTTGGACAAAGTATCCCGCGCGGCCTCTCGCCCTGCCATTGGTGGTTCGACGATGGCAGCCTCGGAAGTGAAGGGATTTGTCGATGGCTATCTGCGCCGTGGGCGCGAGACGGAAGTCAAATCCATCTCGGGTGCAAGCCCGTCTGACGGCGGATATGCAGTCCCCCAACAGATTGATGCGATCATAGCCCGCGAACTGCACGAAATCAGTCCGATCCGC
>JBCBHD010000325.1:0-3396 GCA_038526115.1 Pseudomonadota bacterium
CGCGATGGGGCAGGCAATGTCGATGTGTATTGATCAATCGGCGGCGGCAGCTTGCCGGGGCTGCCCGAGCGAAGCCGAACAAAGCTTTGTTGCTGGCTCGATGCAAGACGCTGCGCTTCTGCTTCGTCTTCCGCAGCGAACACGTTCATTGCGACCATCACATGCGGCTTGTCCAGAGCATCTGACGGCTGGAAATCACGGCGATACACTTCCAAAGCGGCGTCCAGATGATCGGGCGCGAAATGAGCAGCGAACGCATAGGGCATGCCCAGTTTTGCTGCGAGCTGCGCGCCGAACAGGCTCGACCCCAGCATCCATAATTCAACCTGAGCGCCAAGCCCGGGTGTCGCGGTTACAGGCAGATCAACATCGCCTGTCAGAAGAGCGCGCAGTTCGACCACGTCCTGAGGGAAGTATTCCGAAGCCTGTGCGAGATTCTTGCGGAGCGCTCTTTGCAGCTCCGGCCCCGCACCCGGAGCGCGACCAAGCCCCAGATCGATCCGGCCGGGAAACAGCGCGTCGAGCGTTCCGAATTGTTCAGCGATCTGGAACGGCGTGTGGTTGGGCAGCATGATGCCGCCGGACCCGATCCGAATGCGGCTGGTCGCGTTGCCGATATGAGCGAGCACAACCGAAGTCGCGCCGCCTGCAATCCCATCCATCGCGTGGTGTTCGGCCACCCAAAATCGTTTGCAGCCCAGCGCTTCGGCGCAGCGTGCCAGATTGGTTGCGGCGCTCATCGCTTCGGCAACTGTGCCGCCCTCGCGTACCGGAACAAGATCGAGAACGGAAAACTCGGTCATGGTGTCGCTGTGTCCTGATTGGTGGTGTCCTGTGGGGACGTATTCTGTGTGGCAGTGTCCTGCTCAGCCGGGCCGATCTGTTCAAGATAGTCCTTTGCCGTCTGCGCCGCCAGACTATCCGGCTGGGTGTCGATAACCGATTGCCAGCTTTGCCGCGCTGCATCCTCTCGACCCGCCAGCACTGCAATGACCCCGGCTTCCAAGCCAATCGCTCCATTGAGAGGCGCAAGGCCCACCGCCGTTTCAATCGCTCCTTGCGCTTCATCCAGCCGATCGAGCCGCCGCAGCAATGTGGCCTTCAGCAGCCAGGCTTCGCTGTTGTTCGGCTCTAACCGAGTGGCTGTATCAAGCGGCGTTAAGGCTTCATCAGAACGGTTGAGTGCCACCAGCGCTCTGGCGGCGTCGCTGGCCGATGCCGCTTCCAGTGGCGCAGATGCCGCCGTGCGCGCATCTGTTTGCGCTGTCATAAACAGATCCAGCGCGCCTTCAGCGTCTCCGCCCACCAATGCAGCATTGCCTGCCATAATCCCGGCGCGCGATTGCGACCGTGGTTCGTCAACCGGGGTTTCATCACGAGCGGCGGTGAAGGCCGTTTGCGCGTCTTGCCAAAGTCCCAGTTCAGTCGAAGCAAGACCCAGGCAATGATTGGCGATGACCCGGTCAGCGCCGGAGGTTTCATTGCGACGGATTTGCGCTTTCGTGTGGGCACGAGCGGCATCCTGTTCGACCAGATCCAGACACTCCGCCAACCAGGCGCTTGTCGGGTTGGCGATCTCTTCAGTCACATTTTCGCGTGGTGGCCGGTTGAGTATTTCTGCTTCGGCGCCAGGTGGCGGGGCGACAGGATTGGGACCAACTTGAAGGAGCAAGGCGAGAAATAAGGACACGGTTTCGTATGGTTCCGTCAGTAAAAGCGGGCGACTTCCGCCTCAAGCCGCGCGATATCGGAATCGCGTGACAGGCGATGATCCCCGTCCTTGATAAAGGTCACTTGAACGGCATCCGAACGCAAAGCCTTGGCGAGCCGCAAGCTAGTCTCCCACGGAACATCCTCATCACGCTGGCCGTGGAGCAAATGCACAGGGCAGTCGATTGCGATGGGGCTTTCGAGCTGCAGATTGGCTTCGCCATCTTTGAAGAAGCCGGGATGTGTGGGCGTTGGTTCGGGACCGTAAGGGTTGTCTTCGTACAATATCTGCCCGCTCGCGAGATGCGCGCGCTGATCTTCGTCAAAACCCCAACGGGTGAAATCAGGCGCAGCCGCGATGCCGATCATGCCTCTGAGCCGATTACCCAGAGCCTGGCCTACCAGTAACATCAGCCAGCCGCCCATGGACGAACCAACCAGCAGCACCGGGCCGTTCACGTATGTGTCGATCAACAACAAGACTTCGTCTCGCCAACGACTGAGTGTTCCGTCGGCAAAGTCGCCCTCGCTTTCGCCGCAGCCCGAATAATCCAGCAACAGGCATGCGCGGCCCTTTGATTGCGCTTCGGTAAACAAGGCTGTCGCTTTGCCACCGGCCATGTCTGACATGTAGCCGGGCAGGAAAACGAGTGTCGGCCCTGCGCCCTCGACATGGCGGAAGGCGATTCGTTTGCCATCGGGCAATTGGTGAAATTTGATATCGCTCATGCATCGCTTAATGCCTGCGCCATGTGCAGTGATGCAAGGTTCGTCAAAAAAGGGGCTGTCACAGCTTCGACACGGATAGGGATTAGTCGCACCACCATGATGAAGAATGAACCTGTTGCCATGCCTGCTCGTCCCACCGCCGAGGTTTCCCGTCGCGGGCTGTTTGCTCTGACCGGAGCATCGCTGGCTGCCGCTTCCGCGCCCTCCATGGCGCGCACATTCGGCACCGGATTCACCCATTCGGTTGCTAGCGGTGAGCCGCAGGCAGACAGTGTGCTGTTATGGACGCGATTTGTCGGAGAGGCTGGCACACGGCTGGAATGGCAGGTTTCGGAAAGCCAGAATTTTTCGAATCCGGTCGCTGAAGGCCAGGTGGAAGCCACACCGGCTCGCGATTGGTGCGCCAAGGCCATTGCAACAGGCCTGACGCCGGATCGCTGGTATTTCTTCCGCTTTGTCGCGCCCGATGGCACGATTTCTCCCGTCGGCAGAACACGCACTCTCCCGCAAGGGCCGACCGAAAAGTTCAAGCTGGTCGTCTTCTCCTGCTCGAACTTTGGCTTTGGCTGGTTCAATTCCTACGCTCATGCTGCCGAAGCCAATGATTGCGACCTCGCGCTGCATCTTGGGGACTACATCTACGAATACGGGAAAGGCACCTATCCCGGCCCGGCAGAAACAAACCCCGGTCGCTCGCTTCAGCCCGATACAGAGATTGTGGCGCTAACCGATTATCGGCTGCGTTACGCCACCTATCGCGCTGATCCCGATCTACAGCGTTTGCATCAGGTGCTGCCGATGATTGCGGTGTGGGACGATCACGAAAGCACCAATGACAGCTGGAAAGATGGCGCGCAGAACCATCAGCCTGCAACGGAGGGCGACTGGAGCGTTCGCAAAGCGGTCGCCAAACAGGTTTACCGCGAGTGGATGCCGGTTTCCGACGAACCCTACGCG